>JANNTF010000854.1:0-2274 GCA_031403455.1 Alphaproteobacteria bacterium
AGGCGATCTCGCGAAGGCGAGATCGCCGGGGTGGTGAGTCCACGGCGTTACGTCACAAGCATCATTCGCGCCACGCCACCACGCGCCCAGAGGCACTGCTGCGAGGTGTGCTGCGCGATCCGCGTGACGCGCTTCGCAAACCACGAGGTGGAAATGAACGCGTTGGCGTCGTGGCCGATATCGAGGTGGCGCCGGATCACTGACTCACCACCCCGCGCGCGCTTCGCGCGCTGCCCCTCCTCGAGTCGAGGAGGGGCGACGAGTACCGGCTGGCGTGAGCCCGGAAGATGTGTGCATCCCGTAGCTCGACTTGAGGAGGGGCAGGCCGCGAAGCGGCCGGGGTGGTGACTGGGTCGATTCAAGCGATCGACACCTCCCACATCCAGTAGCGCTCGAGAATCGCGATCCGTGCGTAATAGTTTAGAGCATGGAAGAGCGAACCTGGAACGCCCTCTACCTGTCCGCCGCGCAGATCAGTAGAAATCCATCCAGTGCCGGCGACGCGGTGGTGAGCGCGTCGTCACTCGCCGTTGAGGCGGTTGATCGATGCGATGGCGGCTTGGACCGCGGCGGGTGAGAGGGTGAGTTCGATGTGCCCGGTGCCGGGCACGATCGCAACCGGTACGTTGCGCCCCGCTGCATTGAATTCCGCCGCGAAACGCTCCGGATAGAACTGATCGTCGTTCTGGCCGACCAGCACTTCCATGGGCTGGCGCGCGGCGGCGATGTCGGTGCGATAATCCTGGCGTGGCCGGAAATTCATCGCCAGAGCGAAGGAGTAATGCGGGGTGACAAGCTTCTGCGCTTCGGGGGTCAGCGCGAAAGCCGTGACCGGCAGATCATTGAACCAGGACACGCCGACGCGGTTGAGGACCACGAGCCCAATGATCCGCGGCAGCCCCACCGAGACCCAGCCACCGCTGGCGGGGCGATAGGTGCTCGCATCCTGGCTCAGGAAAGGCGCGAGCAGCAGGTAATTGTCGAACAGCGTGCGCCGCGGATCCGCGGCGAAGCGCAAGGTAAAGCCGCCGCCTGCCGAGAAGCCGACCAGGCTCTTCCTTCCCGCGGGCCCAACGGCCTTCAGAAAATCTTCGAGGTCGTCCTCCAATTGCCCGATATAGGCGATCCGTCCGTTCGTGTCGGAGAGCCCATGGCCGCGCATATCGAGCGCGTAGGCGACATAGCCGGCTCGAGCGAAGCCTCTTGCCAGGGGGTGAATGCTCTGGCTGCGCGCCGACGAGCCGTGAATCAGGATGACCGAGCCCTTCGCGCGTTCACTGGCCTGGGCATATTTGCGGTAGGAAAGCTGTGTACCGTCGCGTGCGCTGAATCCTTGGATCGGCGCGATATCGGAAAAATCGACGGATGCGAACGGGTCGTTCACGCTTTGCATCGGGGGCAGACGAGTCGGCCCGCCGAAGGCAATGGCCGCCGCCACGCCACAGATCAGGACGATTGCAAGCGCCGCCACAGCCATCGCCAATTTGCGCATCTGTACGCTCCAGCTCAGATCGGGATCTCGACATCCAGCAGCGGCGCGTGTTGCTGCGCGCCGTAGATGTCGGTGTCGCCGATGTCGCCGGAGGGAATCCGGCGCGGGATGGTCGCCTTGAAGGCGAAGCCGGCGGGGTAGGGGGTGAACAGCACATCGTCCTCGGTCACGTCGTAGAGACGCGCGATCAGAGCGGGACCGAGCACGCCGGTCGCGCGGACCTTCTCGAACATCTCGGCCGTATCGAACACGACGTCGAGCGTGAGTTCGAACGGGCCGGCATTCTTGCTCTTGCAGACCTTGGCGATGTCGCGGATCCGGGGCATCACAATGTCTCGTACTCGATGGGGAACATTTCGAAAGGATCGTCGGGCGCGACGACGTGGAACACGCTGAAGCGATAGGCGGGCGCGAGCTCGATGTCCGAGGGCGAGAACGGAAACGCCATGTTGCCCTCGCGGCAGAGCCGGCCCGGAAAATCCGTGTGCAGCAGCGTCACGCGCGCGACCGAGAGCACGGCATTGGCGATCTCCTGCTTGTCCGCGAGCGCCTCGACGAGGATGCCCAGCTCATGCGAGCGGATCTCCTTCACCGGCTCGGCCGCACCCATCACGCCGGAATGGCCGTAGACGCGGAACACGAGCTTGTACTGCTCGGGCGCGATGCCGAAGGCGGCGACCTTGTCCTGCACCGCCGCCCGCACGGTGACCAGGAACGACTCGAAGATGCTGATCAGCAGCGGATCGCGCGTGCCGCACATCGTCGCGGCGCGATAGCCGGCA
>JANNTF010000855.1:0-7351 GCA_031403455.1 Alphaproteobacteria bacterium
GCCGTATTTCACCGGCCAGGGGAAATCGCCGACCTGGAACGGGCAGCGCATGCGGCTGCGCTCGCCCTCGGGAACGCGTCCCCAGAACACGAGCCGTTCGGTGCCGCGGCTGACGCCGCTCGCGATCATGCGGATGCGCAGCTGGCCGGGCAGGACCGGCGGCAGCGTCTCGGCGCGCAACTCGCCCTGGCCGCGATGGACGATCCACCACGCGCGCGACTCGGTCATGTCAACCTCATGTCGAACAGCATGTCCTCGCCGAGCGCATGGCGGCGCGTGGGCGGGCGCAGCGCGTCATCGAGGGTCGCGATCTCCGGCAATGTGACGCCGTGGCGGCCCGAGCCGATCAGAATCGGCGCGACCACGATGTGCAGGACATCGAGCGCGCCGGCAGCGAGAAAGCGCGATACCGTGAGTCCGCCGCCTTCGATGAGCACGCGCGTGATCCCGCGCGCGGCGAGCAGATCCAGCACCGCGCGCGGCGCGAAGCCGTGCGGACCGACGGGCAGCGTCACGATGTCCGCGCCGCCATGGCGCCGCGGCCGCGCCTGGCTGTCGTCGCAGATCACCAGGCTGGGCGCCGCCGCGTCGCTGAACATCCGCCGCTCGGGCGCGCAGCGCAGCGCGGGATCGAGCACGATACGAAGAGGATTTTCGCCCGTGCAGTGCCGCACCGTCAGACGCGGATCATCGGCGGCGAGCGTGCCGGCGCCGATCACGACGCCGTCCGCGAGCGCGCGCAGGCGATGCAGATGCACGAGGCTCTGCGGCCCGGTGACGTAGTGCGAGTGGCCCCGCGCCGTGGCGATGCGCCCGTCGAGGCTCTGTCCGAGCTGGCCCAGGACGAGTCGCGGTCGCGCGACGATCGGCAAGAAGATGTCGATCAGCTCGCGTGCCGCCGGCTCGAGTTCGGCTGTGCTGCGCCAGGTTGCATCGTGGTTCAGGGTCACACGCGATCCGTTGGGCGCAGCGACGTCGATCAATGGCGCGGGACAGCCCGGACGCCAAGCGCCACGGGCGCGCAGCAATGCCGCCCAGATCGTCGTTTCGTCAATGCTCATGATGATTCGAACGGCTCTCGCTGATGTGCGCGTTGAGGCCCTCCCAGCAGGGCGCGCATCCGTGTATATCGCAGCCCAGCCATGGACGACATGGTGCCACTCCTGTTCCAGATGCCCGACAAACACCTTCCCCATGACGAGTCCGCCGAGCTTGCCGCCGCCGCCACGCGCGCCGACGCGGTGCGTCGCGCGCTCGATCGCTTGCGGCGCGGCGCGGCGCTGATCCTCGCCGACGGCAGCGCGAGCATCGTGGTCGCCGCCGCCGAGACCCTCACGGCGACCACGCTGGCGACGCTGCGCGGGAGCGGCGCGCATCCGCTTCTGCTGGCGATGACGCGCTTTCGCGCGGGCGCCATCGGGCTCGATTCGGAGGAGGAATCGGTGATCGTCGAGCTGCCGCTGGCGGTCAGCCTGGCGGACATCGTCGGCATCGCCGAGCCGCACGCCCATGCCCAATCCAAGACTCTCGCGCCACGCGATGCCGCGACGCGAGATCGTCCGGTGGAGGCCGCCCTGACATTGGCCAAGCTCGCCGGCTTGATGCCGATGGTGGTTCTGATGGGCGCCGAGCCGCCCTTACGCAAGCTGCCGATGCTGGCGGTCGCGGATGTCATGCGGTTCGCCAGCGACTCGGCGCGCTGGCTCACCCGGGTGGCCGAGGCGCGGGTGCCGCTGCCCGAAGCCGAGAACGCGAAGCTGATCGCCTTTCGTCCCTGGGGCGGCGGCCCGGAACATCTGGCGATCGTGATCGGCGAACCCGATGTCGCGCGGCCCGTGCTCGTGCGCATCCATTCCTCGTGCTTCACCGGCGATCTGATCGGCAGCCTGCGCTGCGATTGCGGTGACCAGCTGCGCGGCGCGATCCGCGCGATCGCCGAACATGGCGCCGGCGTCGTCGTCTATCTGCCGCAGGAAGGACGCGGCATCGGCCTGGTGAACAAGCTGCGCGCCTACGCGCTGCAGGATGCCGGCCTCGACACGATCGACGCCAACACGCATCTCGGCTTCGCGCCCGACGAGCGCAGCTATGCCGCTGCGGGTGAGATCCTGCGCCGCCTCGGCATCACGCGGATCAACCTGCTCACCAATAATCCAGGCAAGCGCGCGGCGCTCGCCGGATTCGGTGTCGACGTCGTCGAGCGCGTGAAGCTCGCGTTTCCCGCCAATCCGCATAACGAGGTCTATCTGCGCACCAAGGCGGTGCGCGATGGCCATAATTTCTGAGGCACGAGCAATGCGCTGGCGCCACGCCATCGGCATCGCCGTGCTGCTTGTCGGCCTGATCGTCTACGCGCTCGTCGTGATGGTGGCCGGCGCGCGCTACGTGCCCGAGCATTGGCTCGCACAAACCGGCTTCTACCTGACCGGTGGCCTGGCATGGCTGTGGCCGGCGCGCTTCCTGCTGCGCTGGATGGCGCGCGACGGGATGTGAGGCGTCAGCGGCGCGACGGTGCCTTGATCACCATCAGGCCCGCGACGACGACCAGCACGCCGCCGATCAGCGACAGCAGATCGGGAAACTCACTCCACAGGAGCCATCCCAGCAGCAGGGCCCAGATCAATGCGGTGTAGCGCAACGGCGCGAGCTCGGTCGCGGTGAGCGACTTGAAGGCGAGGATCTGCGTGAGAAACCCGCACGCCGCCAGGGCGCCGGCGGCGATCAGCAGGAACCAGCCCGTCGGGGTCGGCCAGGCGAAGCCCTCGGCGATGCCGAATGCCGCGCCGCCGAGCGACGTCATCAGCAGCGTCGCGGTCAGGAGTGAGAGGCCGCTCTCGGTCCGGACAGCGTGGCGGGTGAGGAGATCTTGCAACGCCAGAACGGTCGCCGCGGCGAGCGGCAGCAGGCTGGCCCAGCTGAAACTCGCGCCGAGCGGCTTCACGATCAGCACCGCGCCGAGGAAGCCGATCGCCACCGCCATCCATTCACGCGCGCTCGCACGCTCGCCCAGCAGCAGCGGCGAAAGGAAACACGTGAAGATCGGCGCCGAGGAGATCAGCACGACGGCTTCGGCAAACGGCACGACGGTGAGCGACCAGATGATCAGGAGGCTGGCGACCAGCGAGATCGTACCGCGGGCGAGGAACAGGCGTGGCGTGCGCGGCATCATCTGCCGCGCTTCGCCAAGGCCATGCGCGATCAGCGCCACCAGCGGCAGCGCCACGGCGCAACGCAAGGCGAGGATCTGCCCGGATCCGAGCATCGGAAGCAGCAGCTTCGACGTCGCGTCATGCAGGACCATCACGAAACTGCTGACGATCGACAGGCTGATGCCTTGCGCGCGTGGTGTCATGGCGCGCGTGTATCGACACATCTGCCGCGTTGCGCAAGCGCGCCGCGTTCGCGCAATATCCAGGTGACATGGCCCAATTCACGCGCACGCAATTGGAAGCGGCGGCCGATCGCGTTCATCGCGTGATTCCGCCGACCCCGCAATATTGCTGGCCGCTGCTCTCGCGCCGCCTCGGCGCCGAGATCTGGGTCAAGCACGAGAACCACACGGAGATCGGCGCCTTCAAGGTGCGCGGCGGGGTGCTGCATCTCGCCGATCTGAAGTCGGGTGATCCGAACCTCACCGGCGTGGTCGCCGCGACGCGCGGCAATCACGGCCAGTCCGTCGCCTATGCCGCGGCGCGCAACGGGCTGCGCGCGGTGATCGTCGTGCCGCACGGCAATTCGGTCGAGAAGAATGCCGCCATGCGCGCGTTTGGCGCGGAGCTGATCGAGCATGGCCAGGATTTCCAGGAATCCCTGGAACACGCCTTCGCGCTCGCCGAGCAGCGCAAGCTGCGCTTCGTCCCCTCCTTCGCGGGCGATCTGGTGTGCGGCGTGGCGTCCTATGCGATGGAATTATTCGGCGCCGTGCGCGACATCGCGCGCATCTACGTGCCGATCGGACTCGGCTCCGGCATCTGCGGCGTGATCGCCGCGCGCGATGCGCTGGGCCTCAAGACGGAAGTGATCGGCGTGTGCGCCGAGAACGCACCTGCCTATGCGCTGTCCTTCGCCGCGGGCAAGGCGGTCAGCACCAACAGCGCGGACACGCTGGCCGATGGCATGGCTTGCCGCGTGCCCAATGGCGATGCGCTGCCGATGATCCTGAAGGGCGCGGCGCGGGTGATCACCGTGTCGGAATCCGAGATCAGGGCGGCGATGCGGGTTTATTTCTCCGACACGCACAACGTCGCCGAGGGCGCCGCCGCGGCGGCGCTGGCGGCCGCCACGCGAGAAGCGGCGCTCAATCGCAATCAGCGCATCGCGCTGGTGCTCTCCGGCGGCAATGTCGATCGCACCCAATTCGCCGCCATCCTGGCCGAGGATTCATGACCGAAGAGATTTTTCGCGACGATTCCTATCAGCGCAGCTGCACCGCAATGGTGATCGGCGCCGATGCGACGGGCATCCGCCTCGACCGCACCGTGTTCTACCCGATGGGCGGCGGCCAGCCCGGCGATACCGGTCGGTTGCTGCTCGCGGATGGCTCGGCTGTTGTGATCGCCGATACGCGCAAAGGGACCAGTCCCGGCGAGATCCTGCATTTGCCTGCGCCCGATCAACCAGGCTTGAGCGTCGGGGATGCGGTCACGGCCGAGCTCGATTGGGCGCGGCGGCATCGGCTGATGCGCATGCATACCTGCCTGCACGTGCTCTGCGCCGTGATTCCCTACGGTGTGACCGGCGGCCAGATCGGCGACACGCGCAGCCGCCTCGATTTCGACATCGGCGAGGGCAGCCTCGACAAGGATCACATCCATGCGAAGCTCAACGAGCTCATCGCCACCGGCAACCCGGTGGTCGCGCGCTGGATCACCGATGCCGAGCTCGCCGCCCAACCCGACCTCGTGCGCACGATGTCGGTCAAGCCGCCGAGCGGCGCCGGACGCGTGCGCCTGCTCGACATCGACGGCATCGACCTGCAGCCCTGCGGCGGAACCCACATCGCGAGCCTCGGCGAGATCGGCCCGGTGATCGTCGAAAAGATCGAGAACAAGGGCAAGCGCAACCGCCGCGTGATCATCGCGCTCGCGGCGCCGTAACGCGGTTCCAGGGGCGCAAGGGAGAGCCTGGAGCCGGTTCCTCGCGCATGCGCATCGAAGCTGTCAGCCACATCACGTTTATCGTTCGCGATGTCGAGCGCATGGCCACGCTGTTGTGCGAAGGGCTCGGCGCCCAGGAGGTCTATGACAGCAAGGACCGAAATTTCTCGCTCTCGCGCGAGAAATTCTTCGTCGTGGCCGGCACCTGGCTCGCCGTCATGGCAGGTGAGCCGCCAGTCGAACGGAGCTACCGGCATCTGGCCTTCAAGGTCTCGCCCGAAGATCTGCCGCGGTTCGAGCTGCGGCTGCGTGCCCTGGGTGTGGAGATCCGGCCGCCGCGCCCGCGCGTCGACGGCGAAGGCGTATCGCTCTACTTCTATGATTTCGACAATCACCTCTTCGAGCTGCACACGGGAACGCTGGAGCAGAGGCTCCGGCGCTATGCCGAGTGACGAGCGGTGCGCGCCGCGCGCGCTACGAAAACTCGCGGATCAGCTTGGCGCGGATGGCATGACCGAAAGCGTCGAAATCCGTCGCCGGAAGTACAAAGGCGCCGGTGCCGCCGATCACTTCATCGCGAAAATACCCGTCGAGCCCGCCGATGTCGGAGAGGATGGGGAGCGCGTTGATGGTGATGCCGGCGGCGACGGTGTCGTCGCGCGCGCCGGCGGGAAAGCGGCCCGCGTTGTTGACCCCGTCGGACGAGATGTCGATCGTGCGCCGCGCTGCGTGCGTCGGACTCGTGACGAACAGGGGGCGGCAGAAATCGATCGCCGCGCCGACACTGGTCGCATCGCCGCGAAAGCCACGCGGCAGGCGCCGGATCGCATCGGCGAAACGATGGGCCGAGGCGGGCCCGTCGATCACCGTCCAGGGCAAGGAGAGTTTCTGCTCGCGCGGGCCGGCCCATTCGACATAGGCGACGGCGATGGCGCCATGCTCCCCGCCGGCGATCGCGCGCAGCACGCTGGGATGATCGAAGGCGGTGGCGATGCCCTCGGCCTGCAGGCGGTACTCGGACTCATCGATGGACAGCGAGCAATCGACCGCGAGCACGAGCTGGAGGTCGACCCGACGACGGGATTGGCTCCGCACCGGCAGCCCGACGCTTGCCGTCGCACCGAGCGGCGCGGCCCAGGCGGCGGTATGCGTCAGCCATCGCCGCCTCGTCCAGCGCAGTGCGGAGCGTTGTCGCAGGTGTCGGCCTCCCCAGGCATGTTGTCACGAACAGATCAGGCGAAGCCTTGCTTGGCAAGTCGACGGGCACTCGCGAGAATGCGCGTCATGCCGGCACGACCGCGCCGCGAGGAGCAGGCCTTGAAGTTCACCCCGGAATTCGTCGTTGGCCGTTTCGCGGCCATGAAGCGTGTCGCATGACGCGAAGCCACGCGGCGGTCGCGACGGATCAGTTCAAGCGCGGCATGCGCCGTCTCGCCGCGGGCGTCACGATCATCACGACGCTCCATGACGGCGAGCGCAACGGATTGACGGCGACGGCGGTGACGTCGCTGACGATCGAGCCGCCGCAATTGCTGGTCTGCGTGAACCGCTCCGCCGCGGCGCATGACCTGATCCGCAAGGGCGCCACGCTGTGCGTGAACGTGCTGGCGCAGGAACATCGTGCGCTGGCCGCACGATTCGCCGGCGTCGATGGCGTGCATGGACCGGATCGATTCCTGGCAGGCGATTGGTCGGTGCTCAAGACCGGCGCGCCGGTGCTGGTCGATGCGATCGCGGCCTTCGATTGCGTGGTCACCGAGACCGTCGATGTCGCGACCCATACGATCTTCATCGGCCGCGCCGTCGACGTGCGCGCGCGTGAGGATGGCGCGGCCCTGGTCTACGAGGCCGGCAGCTTCGGCAGCGTGCAGCGCGCGGGCTGACGCCCCACGGGGAAACGGCTTCAGCGCGGCCGATAGGCGACGGCGCGGATCTCGACGGCAAATTCCGGCCGTGGCAATTGCCGGACCGCGACGGTCGTGCGCGCCGGCGCGCGCAACGGATCGGCGAAGCGCTGGTTCCAGATCTCGTTCATGCCGGCGTAGTCGGCCATGTCGATCAGGAAGACGCTCACTTCAACCAGATCGTCGAGCGTGGCGCCGTGGGTGGCGAGAACGCCGTCGCAGCGGCATGCGCGCCAGTTGTAGCAGGACGACCGGCGCGCTACGACGCCCAGGCCGGGAACCACGCATGCACACGCTGATCATGGGCACCTCCAGCTCAGCCGCTTTCACGTCGCGTTCTTTGCGAGCACG
>JANNTF010000856.1:0-2964 GCA_031403455.1 Alphaproteobacteria bacterium
CTCTTGGTCGCCTGGTCAAAATAGATCAGCACATTGCGACAGAACACGACATCGAACTGCCCGAGTGAGTTCGGGTCGCTCAGCAAATTGAAATCCCGATACTGCACCATCTGCCGCAGCGGCTCGGCGATCAGCCAACGATCGCCCTGCTGCTTGAAGTGCTTGAGCAGCATCTGAACGGGCAGGCCACGCTGGACCTCGAACTGCGTATAGAGTCCGGCCTTCGCCCGCTCGAGCGCATCGCGGCTTATGTCGGTCCCCACGATCTCGATCTTCCAGCCCGCGAGCTTGGCCTCCTGTTCCTTCAGCAGCATCGCGATCGTGTACGGCTCCTGCCCCGTCGACGATGCCGCACTCCAGATACGCAGTCGCTTCGTCGCGGCGCGCGCGTGCACGAGCTTCGGCAAGACCATGTCCCGGAACTGGTCGAACGGCCTGACGTCGCGGAAGAAGAAGGACTCGTTCGTCATCATCGCGTCGCTGACTTCCGTCACGAAGTCACCCGTCCGTCCCGATCTGAGTTCGACGACGATGGCGTCGAGACCGGACAGATTGAACTTGCGCGCGATCGGCGAGAGCCGACTCTCGACCAAATAGAGTTTATCGGGTCCGAGTACGAGACCGGTGCGCTCGTAGAGCCACTTGGATAGGAATGCGAAGCCTTCGGGCTTCATGATGCTACCCCTGAAAACAGACGAACGATTCTCGGTGCGATCTCCGCCAGCGGCAGAACCGCACTGCAGCATCCCGATTGGGCCGCCGCGCCGGGCATGCCCCAGACAACGCTTGTTGCTTCATCCTGCGCGATGACCGTGCCACCCGCGTCGGCCACCATCCGGCTCCCCTTGGCGCCGTCGACCCCCATGCCGGTCAGCACGATGGCCAGCGCGGCGGGGCCGAACACCTGCGCGACGCTGCGAAACAGGGGATCGACCGCTGGCCGACAGAAATTCTCCGGCGGCTCCTGAGTCAGACGGACCACGCGCTCGTGGCCGCGTTGCTCCAGCTTCATGTGTTGGCCACCCGGAGCGATGTAGATGCGCCCGCCGCGCAATGTCTCGCCCTCGATTCCTTCGCGCGTTTCACGCCTCGACGCACGAGCGATATGCTCGGCCAGGATCGCCGTGAACGTCGCCGGCATGTGCTGGGTGATGACGATCGGCACATCGACACTCGCCGCGAGCGCCGAGAGAACGCCAATGAGCGCCTGCGGACCGCCGGTCGAACTGCCGATCGCAACGATCTGCGGGCGATGCGCCGATGCCTTGCGCAGCGCAATCGCACCAGCGCCCGAGGCGTGGGGCCGCAGTGCCGGTCGTGCGATCGCCGGCGGGGCCGCACCGGAGTTGCCACGGGCAGCAAATTGGCGAGCGGCGCGGCGCTTGCCGCCCAAATTCCGCACCTTGTCGAGAAGTTCGCGACGGAACTCCGTCGATCCGTTGAGCACCGAACTCGAACTCGGCTTGGGGACATAGTCGGCGGCGCCGGCAGCGAGCGCCTGCAGACTGATCTGCGCACTTCGCCGTGTCAGCGTCGATGCGACGATGACTTGAAGATTCTTGTCGAGGGCAAGCAGCTTCGGCAGCGCGGTGAGACCATCCATCACCGGCATCTCGATATCGAGAATGACGACATCGATGGGTCCGCGCTCCATGCCGCGTATCGCCGCCTCGCCGTCGTTGGCGATCACCACGATCTCGATGTCGGCCTCCGCCTCGAAGATGCGGGCGATGAATCCGCGAACGACAGCGGAGTCGTCGCAGAGCATGACCCGGATCGTCCCGGCACCGGATGACAGCGGGGAGACGATTGGCGTGGCGACCGATGGCGCCATCAGATGAGACCAACCTGCGCGAGCTTGCTCTGGATGATATCGCTGTCGAACGGCTTCATGATGTACTCGTTCGCGCCGGCGGACATCGCCTCCAGGATCTTGGGCATCTCGTTCTCGGTCGTGCAGAACAGCACGATCGGTTGGTCCCCGCCCGGCATCTTGCGCAGCGCGTGGAGGAACTCGATCCCGTTCATGATCGGCATGTACCAATCCAGCAGGACCGCATCCGGCATCTTCTGCTGACACGCCTCGACCGCCTTCTGTCCGTCCGCCGCCTCGGTGATCGCGAAGGAGAGGCCCTCGAGGATGCGGCGCGCGACCATGCGGATGACCTTCGAGTCATCGACAACAAGGCACGTCTTCATCATTTTGCTCCCGGATGAGATTTCACGATGTCGGGCCGCACCCGCTCACGCGGCTTCGGCACGACGGATGTCGAGCAGGCGCACGACATCGAGGACCACCAACAACCCGCCGTCGAGCCGATAGATGCCGGCAGTGACGTCTCGCCAGTGCGGATCGAGCGACGGCGGCGTGAGTTCAAAGGCATCGGCGGGGAGGCAGAGCACCTCGCCCACGTTGTCGACCGCCAGGCTGTAGAGTTCACCGGCTCTGTCGACGACGATGCTCATGCTCAGGACGCTCGCAGCCGCGGCGGGCAATCCGAGGCGGCGGCGCATGTCGATCGCGGTGACGATCCGACCGCGAAGATTGAGCGCGCCCGCGACCTCGGGCGGCGCCAGCGGAATGCGGGTGATGCGCTGCGGGCCCAGCACGTCCTGAACCGCGAGTACGGGAATACCGAACAGCTGATCCGCCACCATCATGGTCACGAAGTCGCTCGCCCCTCCCGGTTGCGCTCGTGCATCGGGCGTCGTCGCGCGCGCCCCGTTACCGGTCGTGGTCATGCCGCCCTCGTCACGTTCGAGAGGGTCTGCGACAGGCTGCCGAGAAGCCCCTCGCGATCGGACTTGGCAATGTAGTCGATGAAGCCGACCGCACGACCGCGCTCCAATTCCTTGGGCGAGGTATGCGACGTCAACGCAACGATCGGCGTCGCGTGCCAGCGCGTGCTTGCGCGCACGGCCTCCGCGAAATCGAACCCGTTCATGCCCGGCATCTCGATGTCG
>JANNTF010000857.1:0-2022 GCA_031403455.1 Alphaproteobacteria bacterium
TCCAGCAGAAATGGCCGCCCGAGCTGATGGCCAAGGCCGGCCTCGCCGGTGAGATCATGACGACGTCGATGCAGGCGGTCGGCTGCGTCGGGCTGCTCTCCAACGGACCCTCGCGCGATGTCGATGCGATCCGCCGGCTCAAATTCCAGATGCTCCTAGGCGGCGTCACGGCCGGCCATGGCGAGATGGCGGTGCAGTCGGTGAACGTGCCGGTATCGGTCGGCGGCATGGATGTCGCGCCCGGCGATCTGATTCACATGGACGAGAATGGCGCGGTGAAATTCCCCGTCGATCGGGCGGAGGCCGTGCTGGCGAACGCCAAGGCGATGCTCGAAGGCGAAGCCGTGCTGTTGCAGAAGCTGCGTTCGGCAACCAGCGCGGCGGAGGTTCGTGCGGCCTCGAGCGGCGGCGCCTACGCGGCCAAGAAGAAGTGACCTAGGGCGCGGCCGGTTCGGCCGCCGCTTTGGGCGCCGCGGGTTTCGCGATGATCGGTTCGGCGTTCTCCGTCTCGGAGATCTCGACGAGTTCATCGAGGATCAGCCGCGCGAGTTCGGCGGGATGCGTCACCGAGAGCCGGTGACCGCCGCCGGGAATCGTGTGGACGCCGAGCACGTCGGTCATCCCGATCGCGAGTGAGGCGTGCTCGGTGGAATCGAAATACGCGCCAGGTTCCGCGGCGCCGGGGTCGCGTGCTGCCTTGCGTTCTCCGGTCATCATGACGATACGCGCGGGACAGCGAAAGGCGAGCGCATGGTGGCGACGATCGACGACCGTTCCGCTCACGACGTCGAGCCCGAACACGTCGCGACAGAGCGATCGCAGGACCGGGCGGCGCTCCGGCTGGGTCCGATACGCCGTCATCAATGCGGCGTGGGAGGGCGCCACGCGACGCATGTCGAACGGCGTGTCGCACAGGATGACGGTCGATATGCTCGAGCGCTGCTGCGCGAGCGACAGCCCCACCAGTCCGCCGAGGGACTCGCCGAACACCGTGAGCGGTTCGTCGCCGAAGATCGTATCGAGCGGCCCCAAGAGATCGTGCGCCAAGGTACGCAGATCGTATCCAGCGCTCGCTGCCTGCGACCGGCCATGACCGCGCAGATCGCAGAGCGCGAGATTGACGCTGCCCAGTCCCGCGACGAGCGGCGTCAGGCGCGCGGAGTCGCCGAGCGCGCCATGGAGCAGCAGCAGGTTGGGACGGCCGACGAAGTGCCGGTTGGAGATCGTGAAGATCCCGTCAATGGTCGAGGGTTTCCATGCGGGTCTGGGGACATCGGTCATCGATTCATCCGACAAAGAGGAGCCGGAACGTTGACTGGTCAACCCTAACAGATCGCAAACGTCACGATGATGCCGGGGATAAGTGGCGAACCGCAATCGCGCCCCGTGCGCTCAGGCCTCGACCTACGCGTCGAAGATGCGACCTCGATTGAGGATGTCCTGAGGGTCGATCGCCGCCTTGACCCGGCGCATGAGATCGATCTCCGCCGACGACCGGCTGAAGTCGAGATACGTCTTCTTCTCGAATCCGACGCCATGCTCGGCCGAGATCGATCCGCCGAGCGCGCCGATGGAGCGATAGACGAGGTCGTCGATCCGCCCCTTCATCGCCGGGTCGCTCGCCGGATACGCGACGACCAGATGGAGATTGCCATCCGCGACATGGCCATAGGTCTGGAACACGCTCAAGCCGAGTCCACGCAAGCCTTCATGTGTCGCGCGCACCCACGCATCCATCGCGATGATCGGCAGGCTGACGTCGAAACCGGCGCTGGGCGCCACGGCCCGCACCGCCTCGCCCGAAGCGTCGCGAACGCTCCACAGCTCGGTCGCCTCGGCGAGAGAGTTCGCCATCACCGCGTCGGCGCCGGGATGATCACCGATGAACGCGCCGAGCATCTCGATCAGCAACTCGCGATCCGCCTCGCCCGACGTCCCCATGGTCTCGACCAGGATCAAGTGGGATTTCGGCGCCTGGAACGGATTGCGCCCGATGCGCAGCTCGCCCGTGACGACGTCGAA
>JANNTF010000858.1:0-2354 GCA_031403455.1 Alphaproteobacteria bacterium
GCCTGCTTCTCGATCAGCTCGCGATAGCCGTGCTTGCGGTAGAGGTTCTCGCCGGTGCAGATCGGCGTGCGCGTCGAGTGCGTGACGTGGCGCTGCGCCTCGATGTTCTCCGGGGGCACGGGATCCTCGAGCCACAGCAGGTCGAAGGGCTCGAGCGCCTGGGCGAGCTTGATCGCGTCGTTGACCCCGAATTTCCAGTGCGCGTCCATCGCGACCATGATGTCCGGGCCGACCGCGTCGCGCACCGCGCGCACGACGTCGACCATCCAGCCCATCTCGCGCGAGCCGATCGTGCGGTTGAAGGGCTCGAACCACTGCCGGCGCGGGTGCCGATCGTCGCTGACGTCGATTGTGAAGGGGTTCCTCGTGTCGAGGTCGAACTTGATGGCGCTGAAGCCGGACGCGACGACCTCGCGGGCGCGCTTCGCGTAGTCGGCCGGATCGGGCGTCTTGCCCGCGTGGCAATCGGCGTAGATGCGGATCTTGTCGCGGAAGCGCCCGCCGAAGAAGGTCGAGATCGGCAGGCCGTGCGCGCGCCCGAGCAGGTCCCAGAGTGCGATCTCGATGCCGCTGATCGCGGTGACGGTGGCGCCGGCCTGCGAGCCTTCGCCGGACAGGCAGCGCACCATCACGTCGAAGAGCTTGACGATGTTCGTCGGATCCTCACCGAGCAGCAGCGGCTTGGCCTTGTGGACGAGTTCGGCGACGCCCGCGCCCCAATAGGCCTCGCCCAGGCCCGATACGCCGCTGTCGGTCTCGACCTTCACCAGGACCCAGGGGAAGTTCCCAGCGATGACCGCCGTGCTGACATTGGTGATCTTCACGGATCGTCCCTTTCAAGAGGCCGGCGGCAACGTCTGGCCGCTTGCGGCGTCGAACAGATGCAGGCGGTCCTGGTCGAAGCTCAGCCAGACCGGCTGATCGGCGGCCAGCGCGACGTCGGGCGCGACGCTGACGATGATCGTCTCCTTGCCGAGCCGGACATGCGCGTAGGTGACATCGCCCGTGGGTTCGACCGTGTAGATCCGGCCGGCGACGGCGTCGGCCGTCTGCGTCGCGGCGATGCGGATGGTGCTGTGGCGCGCCCCGACGATCAACTCGGGCGCCGCGGCCGCGGCGACCCGGCGCGCATTCGCCGGCGAGAGCACGAAGCGCCAGCCATCGCCGCCCTCGAGTGCCACATCGGCGCCTGCGCCGACGGCACGTGCCGGCACCAGGTTCATTGCCGGGCTGCCGACGAAGCCGGCGACGAAGACGTTCACCGGACTCTCGAACACGCGCTGCGGCGCGTCGTATTGCTGCAGCAGGCCGCCGTTCATGACAGCCATCTTGTCGGCCATCGTCACCGCCTCGAGCTGGTCGTGGGTGACGTAGATGACGGTGGCTTCGAGGTCCTGGTGGAAGCGCTTGAGCTCGGCGCGCATCTGCACCCGCAGCTTGGCGTCGAGATTGGACAGCGGCTCGTCCATCAGAAACACCTTGGGATCGCGCACCAGCGCCCGGCCGAGCGCAACGCGCTGCTGCTGCCCGCCGGAGAGCTCGCGCGGCCGGCGCTCGAGCAGGTGTTCGATGTCGAGAACCTTGGCGGCGGCGCGGACCTTGCGGTCGATCTCGTCGCGCGGCGACTTGCGCATCTGCAGCGGGAAGGCGAGGTTCTTGTAGACCGACTTGTTGGGGTAGAGCGCGTAGTTCTGGAACACCATCGCGACGTCGCGATCCTTGGGATCCAGGTCGTTGACCAGCCGGTCATCGATCCTGATCTCGCCCGACGTCAGCTCGATCAGTCCGGCGACGAGATTGAGCGTCGTCGTCTTGCCGCACCCCGACGGCCCGACCAGCGCGACGAACTCGCCGTCCTCGATCGTCAGCGAGACGCCGTCGACGGCGACATGGGCGCCATAGGTCTTGACCACGTCGCTCAGCGTCACCTGGGCCATGCCGGCTTTCCTCTCGCGGTCACGATTTCACCGCGCCCTCGGTGAGCGCGCGCACGAAGTATTTCTGCAAGAACAGAAACAGCACGACTACGGGTACGCTCATGATGAACGACGCCGCCATCAGGCCCGGCCAGTTGGTCGCGTACTCGGTGAAGAATTTCTGCAGGCCCACGGGCAGGGTCAGCTTGGACTTGTCGTTGAGGAAGGTCAGCGCGTAGACGTACTCGTTCCACGCGGTGATGAAGGAATAGATCGCGGTCGCGATGATCCCGGGCGAGGACAGCGGCATCACGATCAGCAGAAATGCCTTGAAGCGCGAGGCGCCGTCGATGCGCGCGGCCTGCTCGAGCTGTACGGGGATGTTGTCGTAGAAGCCCTTGAGCAGCCAGATCGACAGTGGCAGGCCGAAGGTCAGGT
>JANNTF010000859.1:0-4453 GCA_031403455.1 Alphaproteobacteria bacterium
TGGATCATCGCAAAGCTCGGCGGTTGGGATGGCTATCCGCGCTCCAAACCCCCAGGCCCGATAACCTTCAAGCACGGCCTCGAATACTTCAAAGCCATCGCGCGCGGGCACAGCCTCAGAGATGTGTGAATCGCCTAGCTCACCTTGAGGAGGGGCAGCTTGCGCGGCACGCGCGAGCGGGGTGGTGAGTCATCAATGCGGCGTCGCGCCCTGGCGACGGGCGCGCTGCCGGGCGAGCGCGACCAGCAGATCGAGCGTCGGCGTGGCGACGTTGTGCGAGCGCGCCAGGTCGAGCGGCACTTCGTAGAGCGCGGCGATCTCCATCGGTCGTCCGGCTTCGAGATCCTGGAGGATGCTCGCGCGATGCTTGCTCGTGCGGTTGCGTTCGAGTGATTTCCCGACATCGTCGGGCACCGTGCAGCCCAGAGCACGAGCGATCAGCTTCCCCTCCTCGAGGACGCGATGCATCGCCGCCACGCATTCCGGCTCGTCCGATAGTTCACCCAGCGTGGATTGCGTGACCACGCAGAGCGGTCCGGTCGCCATATTGAGCAGCAGCTTCGCCCAGATCCGATCGCGGATGCGCGGCGTGACGTCGATCGGGAGTCCGCCAGCGCGCAAGATCTGCGCGATCGCCTCGACTCGCGTGGAGAGGCTGCCATCGGGTTCGCCGAATTCGAGCCGGCTGGAGGCGCCGCCGACTTCGACGATGCCCGGCGCAATCACGGTGCAGCCTGAATAGACGACGCCGCCGATCACACGCTTCGGGCCGACCGCGTTCCACACCGCATCGCCGGGATCGACTCGCGACAGGCGGTGGCCGTCCAGCGCGCCGCCATGGGCGTGAAAATACCACCAGGGAATTCCATTCATCGCGAAGACCACGGCGGTGTTCGGTCCGAGCAGCGGCGCGATCATGCCCGCCATCGCCGGCAAGGCTGGCGCCTTCACGGTGACGATCACCGCATCCTGCTGGCCCAGTGCGCGGGGATCGTCATGCGCGGTGACCGGCGCGTGGATCTCGCCATCGGCCGCGCGCACGATCAGGCCATCGCGCCGCATCGCCGCGAGATGTGCACCGCGTGCGACCACCGAGGTCTGGGCGCCGCCGCGATGCAGCCGCGCCGCGACATGCCCGCCGACGGCGCCGGCCCCGAATACGCAGATCTTCATGTTCGATTCTCCCGCAGCGGCTCAGCGTCCAAGCACGTCGCCGGCGCCGGTGCGCTCGACGATCAGACCGTAATGCTCCGGCCGGCGATGACGCGCGAAATTGAAGATGCTGGTCTTGTAGCTCTTGCACAGATCGAGATCGCAGCGCGCCACCTGCACCTCATCGCCCAGCGTGGCGCATTGCGCGATCAGCTCGCCCGAGGGCGCGATGGCGCAGGACTGCCCGATCTGGTCGACGCCTTCCTCCACGCCCGCTTTCGCGACGCCGATCACGAAGCTGCCGTTCTGATAGGCGCCGGCTTGCATGACCAGCTGGTTGTGGAAATTGCCGAGATCGTCGGTCTCGGGCATCGCGGGATTGTGCACCGGCGTGTTGTAGCCGAGCAGGATCAACTCGGCGCCCTGCAGCCCGAGCACGCGATAGGATTCGGGCCAGCGGCGATCGTTGCAGATCATCACGCCGATGCGCGCACCGAAGGCGCGCCAGGCGCGGAAGCCGAGATCACCGATCTCGAAATAGCGCTTCTCCAAATTCTGGAACGGATGGCCGGGCATGTGATCGACGGTGCCCGGCAGATGGATCTTGCGATACTTGCCGATGATCTCGCCATCCTTGCCGACCAGGATCGCGGTGTTGAAGCGGCGCTTGGCGCCCGTAGACATATCCAGCTCCGCGTAGCCGAGATGGAAGCCGATCTTCAGCCGCCGCGCGGCATCGAACAGCGGCTGGACCGCGGGGTTGGGCATCGCGCGCTCGAACCACGCATCGAGTTCGTCCTCGTCGGTGATCCACCAATGCGGGAAGAACGCGGTCAACGCGACCTCGGTATAGACGATCAGGTCGCAGCCCATGCGCGCGGCGATCTCCATCTGCGCCAGCAGCCTGAGCACGACGTCCTGTCGCGACTGGGAGCGCGGGATCGGACCCATCTGGGCGACGGCGACGGTGAGGATGCGAGACATGGGAGAAACTCCGTTGTGTCGATGCATCTTGCCACAGTCACGGCGGCCCATCGAAGCGATTCACGCGAGGCGCCGCGTAAGGCATTCCGTCTTGCTCATGTCGGTCATCGTGCTACCGTGTCATACATCGTCATCGTAAGGATCTCCCATGTCAGCCAAGGCCGCCAAGCACAAAGCCGCAACCCAGCGGGAAGCCGCGCCCCGCTCGCGGATCGTTTCCGTTCGCCTTCCAGGGGATTTATCCGAGCAGCTGGACAGCTACGCGCGCACGATGATTCGAGGCCGAGGTCGCTCGGAACTGATCGTGCAGGCAATCGAGGATTATCTGTCCTGGCGGATCCCGCAGCAGGCCGGTGTCCGCGAGGGCATCGCAGCGGCGGAGCGCGGCGATCTCATCGACCACGATCAGGTCGTCGCCTGGATCGACCGCACGCGCGCAGGGCTCCGCGGCCGCATCACGAAGGTCAATACGCAAGCTTCTATCGAACGGAAGAAGCTCGCCGCCCGTCCGCGCAAGCATGCGCGTTAGATGGGCGCGACCGGCGCTCGCACACCTGCAGGAGATCGCGGACTTCATCGCGCGGGACAATCCCGTCGCCGCCGATGCGCTGCTTGCGGAGATCCTGGACATCGTCGAGCGACTCCGGCGATTTCCGCTCATGGGACGACCAGGCCCCGCCCCCGATACGCGCGAGGTGCTCGTCCGCCGCAACTACCTGATCACCTATCGTGTCTGGCGCGACGAGATAGAGGTGCTGGCGATCTGGCACGGCGCCCAAAGTCGTTTGGCGCCATCGGCGAACCGGCACGCGACCCTGCGATCGAGTCAACGGCGAAAGGACCCGCCGTGATTTCGCCCCTTGCCGTCTGTGTACACGTGTCGCCAACAACATCGCCGCTCAAGCCTCACCGGCGCCCTCGGTCTCATGCCAGCGCCGCAAGGCGAGATGGCCGAGCAGGCCGAGCAGCAGGAAGAGCACGATGCCGATGGTGGAGATCAGCACGAGGGCGGCGAACATCTTTGGGATCTGCAACCGATACCCCGCTTCGAGAATGACATAGGCGAGGCCCGACGCCGAGCCGCCGGTTCCGGCGACGAACTCGGCGACCACCGCGCCGATCAGCGCGAGACCGCCGGACACGCGCAAGCCCGCGAAAAAATACGGCAGCGCCGACGGCAGGAGCAGGCGCAGCAACGTCTGCCAGCGCGAGGCGCGGTAGAGGCGGAAGAGATCGATCAGGTTGCGCTCCGCCGCATTGAGGCCGATCGTCGTGTTCGACAGGATCGGAAAGAACGCGACGATCCAGGCGCAGATCAGCAGCGCGACGGTCACGTCCTTGGCCCAGATGATCACCAGAGGCGCGATCGCCACGACCGGCGTCACCTGCAGCACGACGGCATAGGGAAACAGCGCGCGCTCCAGGAATTTCGATTGCGCGAAGAGCACCGAAAGCGCCACGCCGAGCACGACCGCGGCGATCAGCGCCATCATCGTGATCTTGAGCGTGACCAGCAACGCGACCTGAAGGCTGGCCCATTCACCGATCAGCGCTGCGCCGATCGCCAGCGGCCCCGGCAGGATGTAGACGGGCACGGCATAGAGCCGCACCGCGACTTCCCAGGCGATCACGACGAGGAGTCCCAGCGCGAGCGGCGCCACAAAGCGCAGCCAGCGCTGTTCGCGTGCGGGCTCGAGGATCACGCCGCTGCGGCGCCCAGCGCCTGCGCGAGACTCCGCGACACATCGCAGCAATGCTCGTCGTCGCGCACCGTCATCGACTCCCCCATCTCGTTCAGCCTCTGCCGCCAACCATCCGCTCGCAGCATGCCTTGACGACGCGAAGCCGTGAATGGCGAAGTAAGCGCGGCGCACCAGCGAGCGACACCGGAGTGCGCCAAGCGAGTCCCGATTGTGGCTGTTCGAGACCGAGAAGCAGCCGGTAGACTACGCCGACTGATCCGGAGAACAGAATGAGCGCCGTCGCGCCGCTCGCCGTATGGAGACGGATTCCCCGCAGCATCTGGGCGCTCGGCTTCGTCAGCATGTTCATGGACATCTCCTCCGAGATGATCCATGGCCTTCTGCCCGTCTATCTCGTCACGGTGATGGGAACCAGCACCCTGACGGTCGGGATCATCGAAGGGGTGGCGGAGTCCACGGCGCAGATCACGAAGATCTTCTCGGGAGCGCTGAGCGACTGGCTCGGCAGGCGCAAGCTGCTCGCCGTCATCGGCTATGCCATGGCGGCCATCACCAAGCCGGTATTTCCGCTGGCTGCGAGCCTCGATTGGCTGATCGCGGCGCGCTTCATCGAT
>JANNTF010000860.1:0-2121 GCA_031403455.1 Alphaproteobacteria bacterium
TCCATCGCCAAGCCAGGGTCTATGTCGGCCGGATCCTCGCCGGCGCCAAGCCGGCTGATCTGCCGATCCAGCGACCGACGCGATTGGAACTCGTCATCAATCTCAAGACCGCCAACGCGCTCGGCCTCGCCATCCCGCCCGCCATCCTCGCCCGCGCCGACGAGGTGGTCGAATAGGGACGGCGCTCAGGCGCCTGCAGTCAGCGCGCGCATGAGGTTGGCGGTGGACCAGCTCGCGATGCCCGTGCCGGCGAAGTCGCGGTCGGGGGACCAGAGATCCGCCTCCAGGGCCCATGCCGTCGCCAGCAGATGCGCATCGCTGGTCGTCCCGTTGCGGCTGGGGACGGCGTCGCGCAGCGCCAGTTCCGCCGCCGCGACCAGATCGGCCATCGCGGCGACCGGCACGATCGAGAGATGCTCGGTCAACGCATCGAGCACCGGGAGGAGCTCGGGCCGTTTCAGGCCGAGCGAGATCCGCCGCCGGGTTTGCGCGATCGCGCGATCGGTCGTGACCAGCTGGCAGGACGCAGCGGCCGCCAGCATCGCGCCCGAACTCCGGCCGCGCACCGCCGCGACCAGGATCGCCGCGTCGACGATCAGGGTCGTCGACGGCGCGCGCATCACCGCCTCGCGCGTTTGAGCTTGCGAACCGCCGCGATCGACCAGTCGACCGGGTCCACCGTGCCGAAGGGGGCGAGTGCCGCGTCATCCGCCCTCGCGCTGCGACCGCGCGCCATCGCCTCGGCCCGCCGCAGCACGGCGGCCAGCTTCGCCGGGTCGGCCGCCTTCAGGGGCACGAGCAGACCGATGGTGCGGTTGCCGGACTTGACCGGCGTCGGGCCTTTCAGCGCCGAAATGGTCTCGCCGCTGATCTTCTGCAGATCACGAACGCTGATGTGAGTCATGATTGTTACCTACGCCGGTAGGTAATCATCCGCAAGCGACATGATCGGAAGGCGTTCTGCACGCGGCCGACGGAGAGATCACTCTTCTCGAATGGGGAAGGGGTGATGGGAGAGCGGGGACATCGCGGATTCCCGTCGGGCAGTTGGTGGTTGCGCTTTGAACCGCGTGGTGCCCAGTCTTCAGGACAACGCTCCCCCGTGGCGGCGTGCGTCCGGCTTCGGATCGCGCCGCGGGGTCACGGCCGGATCGACATAAGCCGCGAAGCGTCCCACTTGTGCCCGGGAACCCCATTTCCGGCGCCGACGAGGTGATCGAATGAAGCGGCGCGATGCCTTGGCCCTGCTGGGTGGCGCGGTTGCGGTGTGGCCGCTGGTGGCGCGCGCGCAGAAGCGGGCGATCCCGCTCGTCGGCGTGCTGATGGGCAGCAGTCCAGCCGTGGACGGCGGGCGGTTCAACGCGTTTCGCGAGGGGCTCGAGGTTCTGGGCTATGTCGAAGGCCGGACCATTCGGCTCGAGGTGCGCTATGCGGAGGGCGTGCCCGAGCGGTACGCCAGCTTGGCCCGTGAGTTGGTTGCGCTGGCGCCGGACCTCATCGCGTGTGCCGGTCGGCCAGAAACGGCTGCCTTGCAGGCGGCCACGCGCACGATCCCCATCGTGTTCCTTGGAGTGACCCAACCCGTGGAACATGGATTTGTCGCCTCTCTCGCTCGGCCGGGCGGCAACACCACCGGGTTTGCTCTCATGTCGTCGGAGCTTGATGCGAAACGGCTCGAGCTGCTGCACGAGATGAGGCCGTCGCTGTCGCGGGCCATCTTTCTCATGAACCCCAGCGTCCCGCGAACTGAGGCGCGATTTGCGAGCGCAGAAGCCGCGGCCAAGACTCTGGGCATCGACTTGCAGCGCATCGACGCATCGACACCGGACGAGCTGACCGCCGCCCTCGCCCAGATCCAGGCATCATCAGCCGAGGCGTTGATGATGCCCGGCGACGCCCTGTTCGGTCGAGAGTCCAAGCGCATACTCGCCTTTGCCGCCGCGCACCGACTTCCGACCGTATACGATCAATCTATTTCGACCAGAGCCTGGCTGCTGATGTACGGTTCCGACGCACTCGAGACGGCTCGGCTCGCGGCTTCCTATGTCGACAGGATCCTGAAGGGCGCCAAGCCTGCCGATCTGCCGGTTCAGCAACCGACCAAGTTCCTGCTGAACGTCA
>JANNTF010000861.1:0-1485 GCA_031403455.1 Alphaproteobacteria bacterium
GGATCGCCCGCCAGCGAATCGAGGATCCCGATCAGACCTTCCTCCACCAAATTGCCGATCGGCATCTTCGTCTTGAGGCAACACGGGTAGACATCCCCGGTGGGCTCGATCGAGACTTCCGAACCGGAATGGCGGTGGTTCAGAAACCCGAGTCCGCCGGACCAGCGATTGCAGAAATTGTCCTGCACCGTCGCGGTCGACAGACCATTCGCCCAAGCGCGGCCGCGCGGCCACAGCTTGCCGATCCAGGAATCCGGCGTGGCGCCGAAAAAACTATAGAGCGGCCCGATCTCGTCCAGCCATTTGCGGTTCTGTGCCGCGAGGCCGGATTTGCTGAAGCCATGATTTTGCAGCAGCGCCGTCACGCGATCCGTGAACGCCTTCTGCTTCTCCGGTCCTTCCATGCCGACATGGAAATCATCCACGCCGGCAACCGACACCATCCAAACGCCCCGCGCACGCAGATCCTCGAGGATCTCATCGGTGAGCAGATCCCCGGTGGTTTGCACGATCACCTTGATGCCGCCGGCATCGCGATACTTCGCCATCAGCTGCTCGATGACCTTGTAGGTGACGCGCTCGCGCACCGGGCTCAGCAGCGCCTCGCCGCCCGACAGGATGATCCGGCCGGTCTTCTCCGCAAACGATCCGTCGGGCAATTGATCCTCGAGATCGAGATAGGTCATCCGCGGCGGGAGATTCGCGATGATGCGTGGAAAATTACGCTCCGACTCGCGCAGCACCGCTTCGAGTTCGTCACGCACGTAAGGGCGAAACTTCTCCTCGTAGCAATGCTTGCACTTGCGATGACAAGCCCAGCTCATGACGTAGTACAGCGATTCCATGCGCAACCCTTTTGCAGCCGTCGATGCTACCGGCTGTCCGCGCGCGATTGAATAACACTCTCGTGAGCCGCGTCGTTCAGCCCTGAGCGCCGTACAGGTGGCAGGCGACTTCGCGGCCCCCGATCGTCTGCAGCTGCGGATAGACGTCTCGGCACACCGGCTTCACCTGCGGGCAACGCGGATGAAAATGGCATCCGCTCGGCGCATTCGATGGCGATGGCGTCTCGCCCTCGATGCGCGGCAGGCGCCCGCGCATGGCCGGATCCGGTATCGGCGACGCCTCGCGCAGCATGCGCGTGTAGGGATGCAGAGGCTCGCTGAACACATCGTCGACCGTGCCGATCTCGACGATGCGGCCGAGATACATGACCGCCAGGCGCTGACAGAAATACCGCACGACGCCAAGATCATGCGCGATGAAGACGAAGGACAGACCGCGCTGCGCCTGCAGCCGACGCAGCAGCTCTAGCACCTGCGCCTGGATCGACACATCGAGCGCCGACACCGGTTCATCGGCGACGATCAATTCGGGCTCGAGCGCCAGCGCCCGCGCGATGCCGATGCGCTGACGCTGACCGCCTGAGAATTCGTGCGGAAAACGATCGGCTGAATCCGGTGGCAAACCGACTTCGTCGAGCAA
>JANNTF010000862.1:0-2360 GCA_031403455.1 Alphaproteobacteria bacterium
CCCCCCCCCCCGCGGCCGGCCCAACCCGCGGGGGTGGGCGCGCGGGGGGGGTTCATGGTGGGGGTGGGGCGCGATTCCGGCCCCGCCGGCGCGCCCCACTTCGGGGGGGGGGGGGGCGCGCCCCCCCCCGCCGCGACCGGATATACGCCGCATCCCGGCGGCTACGCCTTCGCCGCCGATCTCGTGGCAGGCATCAAGCGCATCGCGGATTTCGAGGTTTCGGTCGGCGCCTATCCGGAAACCCACCCCGAGGCGGTATCGCCCGACGCTGACCTTGATCATCTCAAGCGCAAACTCGATGCCGGCGCGACGCGGGCGATCAGCCAGTATTTCTTCGACGTCTGGACGTTTCTGCGTTTTCGTGATCGCTGCGCGAAGGCCGGAATCACGGTGCCGCTGACGCCCGGAATCCTGCCGGTCACGAATTTTCAACAGGTTGTGAAGTTCTCTCGCCTCTGCGGCGCGTCGGTTCCGACCTGGCTCGCCGGCCTGTTCGATGGCCTCGACGAGGATCCGGAGACGCGCCGGCTGGTCGCGGCGACGGTCGCGGCCGAGCAAGTGCGCCGCTTGCAAGAGCACGGTGTCGACGAGTTCCATTTCTACACGCTGAACCGCGCCGATCTGACCTACGCGCTTTGCCACATATTGGGAATGCGCCCGCCCGCGATCGTCGCGGCCACCTGAACTGCTTCGGAGACGAGAGTCATGGCCAAGTTTCTCGATGCGATGCGTGAGCGGGTCTTGCTGTGCGACGGCGGGACGGGTAGCCGCGTTCAGGCGATGACGTTGGACATCGAAAAGGACTATCTCGGCCGCGAGAACTGCACGGAGGTGTTGGTCAAGTCGCGGCCCGATATCGTGCGGGCGATCCACCGCGGTTACCTCGAAGCCGGTGCCGATTGCGTGCAGACCAATACTTTCGGTGGTTCACCGATCACGCTGGCGGAATTCGAACTGGGGAGCGAAGCGCATTGGATCAACAAGCGCGCCGTCGAGCTGGCGCGCGAGGCTGTCGAGGAGTTCGCGCATGATGGCCGCGAGCGGTTCGTCATCGGCTCCATCGGGCCGGGCACCAAGCTGCCGAGCCTGGGTCACATCGAGTATGACCCGCTGGAGGCCGCGTTGACGGTGCAGGCGACCGGCCTGATCGCCGGCGGCGCGGACGCCATTCTGATCGAGACGTGTCAGGATCCGCTGCAGATCAAGGCGGCCGTGAACGGCGTGAAGATCGCGCGCAAAGCCGCGGGGACGGACACGCCGATCATGGTCCAGGTCACCGTCGAGACCACGGGTACGCTGCTGGTCGGCGCCGACATCGCGGCGGCCGCGACGATCATCCACGCCCTCGACGTGCCTGTGCTCGGCCTGAACTGCGCGACCGGTCCGCAGGAGATGGCGGAGCATGTGAAGTGGATCAGCGAGAACTGGCCTGGTCTGATCTCGATGCAGCCCAACGCCGGCTTGCCGGAATTGGTCAACGGCAAGACGCATTACCCGCTGACGCCCGACGAACTCGCGAAATGGCTCGAGCGCTTCATCAACGACGACGGCGTGAACATGGTCGGCGGTTGTTGCGGTACGGATATCGGACATATCCGCGCGCTCGATCAGATGCTGCGCCGTCGCGCCGGCAATGCGCTGAGGCCGGCGGCGAAGCGGCGAAACTTCACCTGGGTGCCGTCGGTCGCGTCGCTCTACGGTCAAGTTCCGCTGCGCCAGGAGAACGCCTATTTCTCGATCGGCGAACGCTGCAACGCCAACGGCTCGAAGCAGTGGCGGACGCTTCAGGAGAAGGGTGATTGGGAGGGCTGCGTCGAGATGGGGCGCGAGCAGGTGCGCGAAGGCTCGCATTCCCTCGATATCTGCACCGCCTTCGTCGGCCGCGACGAGGTCAAGGAGATGAACGAAGTCGTGCGCCGGATGCGCGGCAGCGTGACGGCGCCGCTGGTCATCGACTCGACCGAGTATCCCGTCCTCGACAGCGCGTTGAAGCTCTATGGCGGCAAGGCGATCCTCAACTCGATCAATTTCGAGGACGGCGAGGAAGCGGCCGAGAAGCGCATGCTGCTGGCGCGCAAATACGGCTGCGCCGTGATCGCATTGACGATCGACGAGAAGGGCATGGCGAAGGACGTCGACACCAAGATCGCGATCGCCAAGCGCCTCTACGAGTTCGCCTGCGTCAAGCACGGCTTGCCGGCGTCGGATCTCATGATCGACCCGCTCACCTTCACGATCGCCACCGGCAGCGAGGATGATCGCAAGCTCGCGATGTGGACTCTCCAGGGGATCGAGCGGCTGTCCAAGGAGCTGCCGGAATGCCAGATCGTTCTGGGCCTCTCGAACGTGTCCTTCGGTCT
>JANNTF010000863.1:0-2530 GCA_031403455.1 Alphaproteobacteria bacterium
GAGTAGGATGTTCTGGAGTTCGCGGAAAAGTCCGCAATCCGACCACCGCAAGGAGGCACCATGGCGCCAACGGGCACTGATGGGACGGCCAGCACGTTGACAACAAACCTGACCGGGCCGGTGCCCGCTTTCACGCGCGAGCAGGAGCTTGGCGCCTATCGGGAGATGCTACTCATACGGCGCTTCGAGGAGCGGGCTGGACAATTGTACGGCATGGGGCTGATCGGCGGCTTCTGTCATCTCTACATCGGTCAGGAAGCAGTCGTCGTCGGCATGCAAGCCGCGATCACGCCCGATGACGCGGTGATCACGAGCTACCGCGACCACGGGCACATGCTGGCCTGTGGGATGGACCCTAAGGGAGTCATGGCTGAACTCACGGGGCGGCGAGGCGGCTACTCACGGGGTAAGGGTGGCTCGATGCACATGTTCAGTCGCGAAAAGAATTTTTATGGCGGTCATGGCATCGTCGGTGCGCAGGTGCCGCTCGGAACCGGAATCGCATTCGCCCATCACTATCGCGGCAAGGCGAATGTGAGCCTGACCTATCTCGGCGACGGCGCCTCGAACCAGGGCCAAGTCTACGAGAGCTTGAATATGGCGGCGCTCTGGAAGCTGCCATGCATCTACATCATCGAGAACAACCGCTATGGCATGGGCACGGCTATCGAGCGGGCCTCGGCGTCGACGGAGTTCTCGCGTCGCGGCGAGCCGTGGGGCATTCCCGGCGAAGCCGTCGACGGCATGAATGTCCTGAGCGTAAAGGAGGCCGCTGATCGCGCGGTGGGCCACGCCAAAGCCGGCAAGGGCCCGTACATCCTGGAGATGAAGACCTATCGCTACCGGGGCCACTCGATGTCCGACCCCGCAAAGTACAGGTCCAAGGAAGAAGTCGAGAAGATGCGAACCCAACACGATCCGATCGAACAGCTCGCGAAGCTGCTGCTCGACAATGGTTACGCGGACGAAGCGAAGCTCAAACTGCTCGACCGTGAAGTGAAGGATATCGTGACCGCCGCTGCCGAGTTCGCGCAGCAATCTCCGGAGCCCGATCCGTCGGAACTCTGGACCGATGTCCTCCTGGAAGCGTGAGCGGGGAGCGGAGCAAATGGCCGTGAACGTATTGATGCCTGCGCTATCGCCGACCATGACCGAGGGCAAGCTCGCGCGATGGCTGAAGGCAGAGGGCGATCTGGTGAAGTCAGGTCAGGTCTTGTGTGAAATCGAGACCGACAAGGCGACGATGGAAGTCGAAGCTGTCGACGAAGGGACGCTGGCGAAGATCCTCGTGCCGGCGGGCACGGAAGGCGTGGCGGTCAACACCCCGATCGCCGTCATCGCCGAGGAGGGCGAGCGCGCTTCACCTGCGCCGGCGCAGACCCAGGCGGCGGCGCCCGTGGCGAGCCCAGCCATCGTCACAGCGAGCGCACCCGGACCCAAGGCGATGATCGCCGAGAAGATCTACGACAAGCACGTGACCGTCACCGTACGTGACGCGCTACGCGACGCCATGGCCGAGGAGATGCGGCGTGACGCCAATGTATTTCTGATGGGCGAAGAGGTCGCGCAGTATCAGGGGGCCTACAAAGTCAGCCAGGGATTGTTGCAGGAGTTCGGCGCCAAACGCGTGATCGATACCCCGATCACGGAGCAAGGCTTTGCGGGGCTCGGCGTCGGCGCCGCGTTCATGGGCTTGCGTCCGATCGTGGAGTTCATGACTTTCAACTTCGCCATGCAGGCGATCGACCAGATCATCAATTCCGCGGCGAAGACGCTCTACATGTCCGGCGGCCAGATGGGCTGTCCGATCGTGTTTCGAGGACCTAACGGCGCCGCGAGCCGCGTCGGCGCGCAGCACTCCCAGTGCTACGCATCCTGGTATGCGCATTGTCCGGGCTTGAAAGTCGTATCGCCGTGGTCAGCCGCCGATGCGAAGGGGCTGCTCAAGTCCGCAATCCGCGATCCCAACCCCATCATCTTTCTCGAGAACGAGATGATGTACGGTCAATCGTTCCAGATTCCCGATGATCCGGATTTCATCGTTCCCATCGGCAAGGCGAAAATCGAGCGCGTCGGCAAGCACGTCACGATCACGGCGTTCTCCATCATGGTCGGCAAGGCGCTGGCCGCTGCCGACGAACTGGCGAAAGACGGCATTGAAGCGGAGGTGATCAATCTGCGATCGCTGCGGCCGCTCGACGTGGAGACGGTCACCGCGTCTGTGAAGAAGACGAATCGTTTGGTCTCGGTCGAGGAGGGGTGGCCGTTCGCGGGCATCGGTTCGGAACTCGCGGCGCAGATGATGGAGCACGCCTTCGATCATCTCGACGCGCCGGTCCGCCGGGTCTGCGGCCTCGATATCCCGCTGCCCTACGCTGCGAATCTGGAGAAGCTCTCGCTGCCGCAGGCGGCGGACATCGCCGCGGCTGCCAAGGCCGTGCTCTATCGGAACTGATCCCCGGGGAGGGACAATAAATGCCGATCAATGTTTTGATGCCTGCGCTGTCGCCGACGATGACCGAAGGCAAGC
>JANNTF010000864.1:0-2299 GCA_031403455.1 Alphaproteobacteria bacterium
CTCCAGCCCGTCGAGCATGTCCGTCGTGTAGTACTCGGGATGCGACGCGCTGAGGATGCAGGCATAGGGCGCGAGCGCGGCCTTGCCTTCGGCATGCAGATCGTCGTCGGTGACGATCTCGTAGGCGAAGCCCGCCTTCTCGAGCCAATCCACGATCAGCAGATCCTGGCAGAATTTGTAGATGCGACCCGTCGGGCGGAAATTCGTCACCGGCCGCAGCATCGACGAATAGACGACCGCGCTGCCGTCATTGTGCTGGTCGTAGGTCGAGGACGCCAGGCCGGGATACTCCTGCATCAGCCAATCCGTGCGATCGAGCACGGTGAGGCGCCCGTGATAGAGTTCGTTCCATCGCCCCGTCACGCGGGAGCGGAAATTCGAATAGGCGGCATAGGTGCAGGTCGGGACCAGGAAGGCAGCACGCGCCGTGCGGCCCTCCGCGCCTTTCACCGGCCGCACGAAGAACGGCACCCAGAACTCGGTGTCGCCGGCGACGAGATGCGCGGCGTATCAGCCGCTCGGCCACTCGCGCGGAATCGTGTGCGTGAAATCCGTGTCCCAGCACGCGTCGGCGAGATCGTCATCGTGGAAATGAATCGCGGCGTATTCGCCGGGCACGGCGCGCCAATCATGGCGCTCCCCCGTCCAGGCGCTGCCCATCACGGCACGCGTCGGCAGGTTGACGGCGACGCCGTCACGATGCGCCGACGAGAGATCGACGAGGCGATCGCTGTCGATGGCTTGCGCGAAATCCCAGTCTCCCAGCGCGGCGGGATGCGCGGGGCGTCCTGGCCCTGCGGCGGCGAGCGCCGTCAGGTCAGACACATCGAGCGCGCCGGCGATCAGAACCGGCCGCTCGATCTTGCCGTTGAAATGCAACACCGTGCGTCGCCGCTTGCCATCCGCGCCGCTCAGCGCGGCCGCGATCAGGAACGAACCCGACGCATGCGCCGGCTGCGTGTCGAGCGCGGCAACGCGCTGCGTGGCTTCGCCCGAGTCGAACGCATGGCGCGTCGCGGGAATGGCCACGAGGACGACGCGTCGCGAAGCGGGATCGACGCTCGCGGCGAGGAACATCCAGCGCTGCGCTTGCAGCCTGACCGGCAGCGCGATCACCGAGCGCTCGCGCCCGCCGCCATGGCCGACGACCAATGCCGGCTGGCCTTGCGCATCGAGGATCAGCGCGACGCCGGTGCCTGTCTCGGGCGACCAGGTGCCGAGCAAGATCTGCTCACCGCTGCCGGGCAAGGTCGGCCAGATCGTCGCGGCCAGGGTGAAGGCGCCGAGCGCGGCGAACGCCGGATCCGCCGCGACCAGCCCATAGGAGCCGATCGGGATCTCCTGCGCGCGCGCCGGGTAGTTGCCATCGACGGCGCTGTTCATCGCCGCGACGCGAAATGCCGGACTCAGCGGCGGCGGATAGGCCTGCGGACTATGCAGCCGGACGATCGCGGCGCGGTAGTTCGCGCCGACATCACAGCTGACCTTGAACTCGATGCGTTCACCGGCGCGCACGCTGCGCCGGTCCGCATACCCCATCACCGCGCCCATGTTTCCCCTCGAACCCGTATCGCCTCAAGCGATCGCCAGATCTTCGCCCGTCAATTCTTTCCAGCGCAGCTTGAAGACGTGCCATTCCGCCTCGTCGAGGCGCGTGAAGACCGGGCCGACCAGCTGCGGCCGCAACGGCCGCGTCTCGGACATCCGCGCCAGCGTCCATTCCTGATGCGGCTTGGTGATGTAGAGAAAATGCCGGCCCGTGATCGGACCGGCGCGCATGAGATGCAGCAATTGCTGCAGTTCGACAGTGTGTCCGCCGAACGGCTTGGCGCGGAACTCGCGCGCCAGATCGAGCCGCGTCGGATCGACATTGGAGGAGAGATTCCCTTCGCGATCGCGCATCGCCGCTACTTGCGCTTCATCGCATCGATGCCCGATTTCAGCGCACCGCCGAGCAGCCAGATATCGCCGAGATACGTCACCATCTGGAACCCCTTGGCCATCCAATCGCGGCCCCATTCGGGCGAGCCGACCAGGCAGCCCGCCGCCTTGCCATGCTTGCGACACGCGGCCAGGACCTGATCGCGCGCGGCAATGAAGGCGGGATGCTCGAATTCCTGCGGCCGGCCGAGTGAGACCGAGAGATCGGTGTGGCCGACGAAGCCGACATCCACGCCCGGCACGCTCATGATCTCGTCGGCATTGGCCGCGCCCTTCGCGGTCTCGAGCTTCACGACCACCATGGTGCGCGCATTGGCGGCCGCGATCGTCGCCGGCACGTCGCCGATCGCGTAGTCGG
>JANNTF010000865.1:0-1127 GCA_031403455.1 Alphaproteobacteria bacterium
TGCAGCGAACTTCGGTGGCGGACAGGTCGATATCACCAGCGGCAAGTTCGTATTTTCGGCGTCCGAGGCGTATCTCATCGAAAACGGCAAGGTTACCGCGCCGGTAAAAGGCGCGACGCTGATCGGCAACGGCCCCGATGCGCTGACTCGGGTGAAGATGATCGGCAACGACACCGCGCTCGATCCCGGCATCGGCACCTGCGGCAAGGACGGTCAGGGCGTGCCGGTCGGCGTCGGCCAGCCGACCCTGCTGCTCGACAATCTCACCGTCGGCGGCACCGGCGGCTGAGGCATGGGCTGGAAGACCGCCTATCGCTCCTTCTACTACGCGGATGCGCCCGAACCGGACGACATCGTGCTGCCGCACGACGAAACGGCGCTGCTGGTGATCGACATCCAGAACATTTATGTCGAGCCTAAGAGCGATCCGCGCTGGGCGCCGTTCCTGGAGCGCATGAACGGCGTGGTGATCCCCAACACCGCGAAGCTGATCGCGGCGTGCCGCGCGCGCGGCGTCGACGTGATCTTCGCGCGCATCGCCTGCCTGACGGACGATGGCCGCGACCGCTCGCTCAGCCAGAAGAAGCCGGGCTTCAACTATCTGCTGCTGCCCAAGGATCGCGCTGACAGCCAGATCGTCCCGGAACTGGCGCCAAGGGGCGACGAGATCGTGGTGATGAAGACGAGCGACAGCGCGCTGACCGGCACCAATCTGCGGCTGATTCTGCACAACATGGGGATCAAGCACGTCGTCGTGGCCGGGATCTTCACCGACCAGTGCATCTCGTCCTCGGTGCGCAGCCTCGCCGATGAGAGCTTCCACGTCGTGCTGGTCGAGGATTGCTGCGCCGCCGCCACGATGGCGCTCCATGACGCCGAGCTCGCGATCATCAACATGATCTATTGCCACGTCGTCCAACTCGACGATGCCTTGGGCTTCCTGCAGCCGTGACGCAAAGCCGGTTCCGGGTTCCGAATTCGGAACCCGGAACCACTTTTTCTTGTTGGAGATCTCCCGTGTTCGCGAATCTCGGCATTGATCACATCGTGCTGCGCGTCGTCGACCTCGACGCGATGATCGCCTTCTACACGCGCGTGCTCGGCTGCGCGGTCGAGCGGCGGCAGGA
>JANNTF010000866.1:0-5974 GCA_031403455.1 Alphaproteobacteria bacterium
GCCCCTTCGGCCCGCGCGAGGAGCGGGTGCGCATGTCGCGCCTGCGCCGCATGGTCGCCAGCCGATTGAAGGAAGCGCAGAACACGGCCGCCATGCTGACCACCTTCAACGAGGTGGACATGACCGAAGTGATGGCGATGCGCGCCCGTTACCGCGAGAGCTTCGAAAAGAAGCACGGCGTGCGGCTCGGCTTCATGTCGTTCTTCGTCAAGGCCTGCATTGTCGCACTCGGCGAACTGCCGGCGCTCAACGCCGAAGTCGACGGCGAGGAGATCGTCTACAAGAACCACTACGACATCGGTGTCGCGGTCGGCACCGAGCAAGGCCTCGTCGTGCCGGTCGTGCGCGATTGCGATGCGCTGTCGATCGCCGACGTGGAAAAGAAGATCGGTGAATTCGGCAAGAAGGCCCGCGACGGCAAGCTCGGCCTCGACGATCTGCAAGGCGGCACGTTCACGATCTCCAACGGCGGCGTCTACGGCTCGCTGATGTCGACCCCGATCCTCAACCCGCCGCAATCCGGCATCCTCGGCATGCACAAGATCCAATCGCGCCCGATCGCCGTCGGCGACAAGATCGAACTCCGCCCGATGATGTATCTCGCGCTGTCCTACGACCACCGCATCATCGACGGCCGCGAAGCGGTCACCTTCCTGATCCGCGTCAAGGAAGCCATCGAAGACCCGCAGCGCCTCGTGCTGGAGATGTGAGCCGCGTGCGCCGTCAACCCAGCACGCGCGTCGGCAGCGGCGGCGGCGGGTAACGCCCGGTCTTCAGGTTCCAGTACGCCCAGGAGCGCGCATCGAAGATGCCCGGCGGCGCGTTCCAAACCGCGTCGCGGAATTCGTCGTCGCTCACATAGCCGCGCAGCATCTCGCAATCCTCATGCGTGCCGTAGGTCAGCACATGCGCGATGAAGTGCCGCGCATCGCCGAGCGCCGCAGCTGGTTCCTTGAACCACACGGCCCTGCGCGCCAGCGCCTCGAGCTCCGGCGTGAGCGGCAGCGGCTTCATGCGCCGTCCTCGCGATGCGCGCGCTCAGGCTGAAGCCGCGGCAACCTCGAGAGATCCACCGCGTCGACCGCGCGCACGAGGCGCGTGCGCAGCGCCATCGGCAGCGACGGCAGATCGCCATCCTCGAAATGCACCAGCGCCTTGAGTGACAGCTGCAGATTGGCGCGCCGCCCGTAGATCACGCGTGTCGCCGCGAGCGCATGGTCGAGCCCGAACTCGCCCTGAGCGAGGATCGCGTCGAGGTCGACATAGTCCTTCGCCTCGGCGCGACGCTGAACCGTCATCGCCTTGGTGCCGGCGAGATCGAGCAGATGCGCGACGCGGAGCACACCGTCCGATGTCGTCACGGGCTGGTGGACCCGTCCGAGCATGGGGACCCCGAAGAAGGACAGCTTGATCGGGCCATCACGATCCACGATCGCGGTCAGCGTGCTCGGTGCGCTCTGCACGATCGTCGCGCGCGCAAGGAGCGGCAGGCTTTCAGCCAGCTCATACGGATCGAACGCGTGCTCCGCCATGAAGTCGAAATCGACCGAGACCCGATGGCCGAGCCATAGCGCCACGGCGGTGCCGCCGTAGAGCGTGAACGTATCGGTCGCCGCGCGCAGCTCGGACCAGAGCTTGCGCTGAGCGGCTGGAAGGATGTCGAGCCGAGGTTTGAGGCTGTCCATGGTCGAGCGGCAAGCTACCACGCAAGCTGTCTACATCTGCACGACGGCCTCGACGTCGGCGACCGTCCCCGCATCGTCGACGACGCCGCGTCCCCCATCAAGCGCACGCGCATACACCAACGTGGGGATGCGGCGTTGTCAGCGATCTCTGACATTGCGCCGCGCGTCATCCGCTCGGGAGCGCGAAATCAAGGAGTTCGCTCATGGCACGCGAATTGCGTTCCTGTTTCGGAAACGTCGAACGTCGTGATCACTCGCGGTCGCGGCTCCTGACGGCGAACAGAGGCAGATCGGGGGATTCGATGAATCGCGTTGCACGGTTGTTTCCAAGTCGGGCGTTGGCTGCGGTTGCATTCCTCGCGTCCATCGGTGCGCAGAGCGCCGACGCCACTATCGTCATCGCGGTCTCGACGGCGGACCAGAGTTCCTGGGAAACGCGTGTCGGCGGCGCCTACGTTCCCGCTGCGGAAGCGGATGGATTTCCGGACTACCTCAAGCCGAATGTCGGTGGCGCCGCTGTCTGGCAGGCCCGCTACCGTTTCTCGCTTCCCGCGGGCGCGTCCGGTGTGACGCTTGTGATCTCCGACATCTCCGTCGATGATCGCGCGGTCCTCGGGCTCAACGGCACGATCATCCCCGGCGCCGACCACGTCATCTTCGATACGACTGGCCCTGGTATTCACGACTTCGGCGCCGGCGCTGTCCCGCACGTCTTCACGAGTCTCCCCAACGTCGCGGTGAGCACGGGGTTTCTGATCGGCGGCGAGAACGAGCTGATCGCGTATGTGAACAACACGGGCAGCAGCTTCCCAGGCGCAGGTGTGAGTGCCGGCGGCCCGACGGCGCTGCGTGTCATCGGTGAACTCTCCTATGAACTCGCGCAGGCCGATGCGGTGCCGGTGTCTGCCACGCTGACGCTGCTCGGTGTCGGGCTGGTGGGACTCCTCGCAATGCGCCGACGGCGCGCATGACCTCGATGCTCGAAGGATCCGCCATGTCCGATGCCATCGATGTCGAAGCCGCCGGGTCGAGTTTCACCCCTGCCGCGATGCTTCGCCTCGCTCTCGATCAAGCCGCGGAGCAGCTCGCCTCGACGCGGTCCGTCTATCGGGCGATGGTCCGTTTGGTTGAATCACTGCAGCAGATCGTAGAGTTTCCCGCGACTGCACGTGTCGGGTTGCGTGACATCGTCGACCGTCATCCGGTCGCGCAGCTCATCCGGCAATGTCCGTTCACGCGTCATGCCGAGACGAAGCCGCGCGGCTATGCCGGCGATGCGGAGCTGATCGATTACATCTACCGGCACGCCGACCGGCAAGCGGCGGTCGATCGTGCGACCCAGCTCGGGCAGCTCGTGCTCGGCCATAACCTCGATGCGGTCGCCGCCACCGCGGTGCGCAATCGCCGGCGTGTCCTAGCTGGTGCGATCACGGAAACGGTGACGCGACAGCCCGGCGCCAGGATCCTCTCCGTCGCCTGCGGGCATGCGCGCGAAGTGGAGCTTCTCGCGCCCGACCTGCGCCGTGCGATCGGGCGCTTCATCGGCTTCGATCAAGACGAGCAGAGCCTCACGCGCGTGCAGGAACTCGCCGCTGCCGACGTCCGTGCCGAACCTCTGGCGGGGCATATCGCGCAGCTCGTCCGCCGGCGCGACCTGCATGATCTCGACCTCGTCTATGCCACGGGCCTTTACGATTATCTGAACCAGGAATCCTGTCAGAAGTTGACGCGCAATTTGTTCCAGCGGCTCAAGCCTGGCGGACGTCTGGTCCTGGCCAATTTTCTCCAGGGCCAGCAATGTCGCGGGTACATGGAGCTGGTGATGGATTGGCATCTGATTCATCGCGATCGCCAGCAGATCCAAGCGTTCGCAGCATTGATCGATCCCGAGGACATCACGACGTCCAGCTATTTCGTCGAGCCGGCCGGCGCCATCGGCTTCCTGGAGCTCGTGCGTCAATGAATGACGGGGGCGTTCTGTATTCCGCTCAGGATCTCGGCGAAGCGGTCGAGGGACGCCTGTTCGGGCCGGATACGCCGAGGCTTCCGGCCCCGCCGATGCTCGCCTTCCATACCGTGCGGGTCGCCGAGGCGCCGGCCGGAAGTTGCGGCTACGGCCTCGCCGAGGCGGAGGGGGTGATCGGGAGTCTCAGCGCGCTCTTCGATTGCCACTTCAGAGGCGACCCGGTTGCCCCAGGCGCCAGCTTGCTCGACGCACTCTTCCAATTGACCGGCTTCTTTGCGGGTCATGTCGGCTTTCGCGGACGTGGCCGTGCGCTCGGCGTTCGCCGCGTGCGATTTCGCGCCGAGGTCACGCCGGCCACCAGGATCATCAGCTACCGGATCGACATTCGCCGTGTCGACACCGCACGCCAGATCGTGATCGCCGACGGGGTGGCCCAAACCGACGGCGAGCCGGGCGTCACCGCCGAGGGGATACTGGTGCAGATCCGATGACTGGCTCGCGCCGCGCGCCTCGCGAGGCTTCTACACCAAGGAGGGTAGGTGGACTTGTCAGCTCATGCTGACAGCTCCGGACGTGTTCGCTTTGGGACAAGCGATTCTTCGAAAGAATCCGAGTGGCATGTTGATTGCTACGACCATCGCAACCACTCGCCGCAGAAAAATCGAGGGTTGGGAGGCAAGGAATATGAAGCTCTGCAATCAAGCGATTCTCGCAACGCTGTTGACGGCCATCGCTGCTCCGAACTCCGCAGGCGCGGGGACCTGGGATGCGGCCGCCGAGTTCGGCGGAACCAATCCGCGTGGCGTGTGGTCCTATGGCTACGATCCGGCTGCGACCGCCGGGTACCAGTTCAAGCCGTTCAACGCGTTCCAGCCTCTCGGCGCGGGTCTGCCTGCCTGGATCGATAGTGGATACTTCACCATCAACACGCCGAGCATAACGCGGAACGATACGGCGGCCGCGATCGTCGGCATTCAGCCGGGACAGCTGTCGCTTCATCCCGGGCCGGTCGCGAACGGTGATTCGGCAATTCTCCGCTTCACGGCGCCGTTCGCCGGCCTGTTCGATATCGATGCCCGGTTCTTTGCGGGGGATGTCGGAGAGACCACCGCGATCGTCATCAAGAATGGCGACCTTGCCGCCCCGATCGCGAGCCTCGGGAATACGAGCGTCAATCCGGTCCTTTCGCTCCTGGATGTCGCGCTGGCAGCCGGAGACAGGATCGACTTCGTCGTCGGAAACGCTGGAAATTTTTTCAACGACTCCACGCCCACCACAGTGCGGATTTCTGGTGATGCCACGGAGAGCGTGGGCGTACCCGAGCCGGATATCCTATGGACATTCGCCGCATCGTTCGGCGTTCTACTCACACTTCTATATCGCCGCCGCTCCGAATGCATTTGAGGGGCAGACGAGGCGTCGCCGCTGCGTTCGTGCGGGCAGCCGAGCACCTTGAAGACTCGGATCACGAGCCTGTTCGTCAAGCTGGCGGTGCGGCGCGAGAGTGACCTCGTGCGAGTCTTGATGTTCATTTCGCGTTTGACCGGACCCGGAGCATTGCTCAGGCATCGTCTTGATACTCGTCCATATTCGGAGCCTACTGACTGAACCAAGAGCGGCCGCAGTCGCCAGTGAATGTCAGGTCCCGGGAGGGCGGAATGTCGGCTGGTTCGATCGAACGCGCGTTGGAGGCACTTTATGCCGCCGCTGTGGAACCCGCGGGTTGGAATGCGGCTGTGGCTGCGCTCGTCGACACAACGGAAGCGGCGGGCGGCGTTTTCTACTCGCTGAACATCGCGACGTCACGGCCGATCATCGGTGGCATGTCCGGCTTGGCACAGGAGGCGCAGCTCGAGTACGAGCAGGAATGGGCGAAGCGCGATCTTCGTGTCCCCGAAGCTCTGCGACTGGGCCCTGGCAGCCTGCTTCTTGATCCAATGTACATCACGCCTCGCGAGATGGATCGCAGCGAGTATTTCCGGTGGTGCAGGAAATGGAATGTTCAGTACTTCATGGGGGCGTGCCTTCATCGCAGCGGGCGAATGGTGTCGGCATGCTCGGTTCACTATCCCGATACGGAGCCGTCGCCTGAAGGCGAGAAGGTCGAGGCCTTCAAGCTCCTGATCCCGCATTGGCAGCGCGCCGTGGGGATCGCTTCGCGGCTCGCCGAGGCGGAGAGCGCGAGCCGCTCCTTCGCCGCTACGCTGGCCGCACTTGCGGTGCCGGTGTTTCTCGTCGATCGCGCGTTGCGCATCGTGTTCGCCAATCCGGCGGCTGAGGCGCTGCTCGCGTCCGGCGTCTTGCGTAGGCACCCCGTCGACGG
>JANNTF010000867.1:0-17193 GCA_031403455.1 Alphaproteobacteria bacterium
GCGATCGGCACCGGGATGCTCGCCTTGACGCGCCCCGGCCCCCGGCGTGAGCACGATCACGCGATCGGCGAGGAACACCGCCTCCTCGACGCTGTGGGTGACGAACATCACGGTGACTCGGCTGCGCTCCCAGATGCGCACGAGCTCTTCCTGCAGGGTCAGGCGCGTCTGCGCATCCACGGCCGCGAAGGGCTCGTCCATCAGCATCACTTCGGGCTGATTGGCGAGGGTGCGCGCGACGGCGGCGCGCTGCTTCATGCCGCCGGAGAGTTCGTGCGGGAATTTCTCCGCCGCTGCCGACAGCCCCGTCATCTCCAGGAACTGCCGCGCCGTCGCGTGACGCTCGGCCTTGCCGATGCCCTTGAATTTCAGGCCGAGTGCGACATTGTCGATGACGCGCTTCCACGGCAGCAGCGCATACTCCTGGAACACCACGCCGCGATCGGCGCCGGGCTTGCCGATCGCGCGGCCGTTCATCTCCAGCGTGCCGGCGCGCGGCTTGAGGAAGCCGGCGATCGCCGCGATCAAGGTCGACTTGCCGCATCCCGACGGCCCGACCACGCACAGGAACTCGTTCTCGTGGATGTCCATCGAGAGCGCGTCGACCGCCACATGGCGTTCGCCGCGCTCCTCGCTGAAATATTCGAGCCGCAGATCGCGGACGCGGATCTTGGGAGCGGTCAAATCGAGAGGCTCCCTGATTCACCACCCCGACCGCGCTGACGCGCGGTCTGCCCCTCCTCGTTTGAGGAGGGGCGACGAGGAATGTGTTGACGTCCCTCCTCGAATGAGGAGGGACAGGCTCGCGCGCAGCGCGAGCCAGGGTGGTGAGTCCTAGAGCCGCTCACAGCTTGCGATCGGCCGGCACCGGCTTGAGGTCGGAGAAGAATTGCGGCGCCGTCTGCTCGACATGCTTGTAGAACTGCGCGTCGACGATCGACGCGGCGTCGACGGATTTCGCCATGCGCTTGTCCGCGACCAGGGCCGGGATGGTCTTGGTGGCGTAGCCTTCGAGCGTGTTCTTGGTGACGCGCAGATCGTAGCCGGAGCGGCGGATCGCGATCTTCATCACGTCGATGTCGACGCCCTGGATCCAGCGCATGTTGATCTCCGCGGCCGCATCGAAATTCTGCCGCAGCCATTGATGCGCCTCGGCGAAGGCGACCATGAAGCGGCGCAGCTGCTCGGCCTTGCTGGCGATGACCGCGCGGGTGGTGAGGATCGTGCCGGGGTCGTAGCAGCTGTCGCAATCGCCGGAGACGACGCGATAGGCGCCGGGCACGCGCAGCGACGAGATCGTGCCCCAGGGCTCCCAGGCCGCCAGCGCATCGACATCGCCCTGGCGCAGCGCGGTGGTCTGATTGGAGGGCGCGATGTTCACCAGCGTGACGTCGCTGTCCTTCATCCCGTTCTTGGCCAGGACGCCGAGCAGATAGCCCTCGGCGCCGGTGCCGCGCGGCAGGCCGATCTTCTTGCCCTTGAGCGCCTTGACGTCGCCCTCCTTGATGCCCGAGGCCGGCGTGGCGACGATCGAGTTGTTCATGGAGTAGCTCATGCCAAGCGCATCGCCGTGCAAATGCCCGATCAGGACCAGCGGCTGGCCATTCGATACGCCGGCGAGGAACGGGATCGAGCCCATGATGTTGACGTCCTGCGCGTTGGCGAGCAGGCCGTTGATCATCTCGACGCCGGTTTGATACATCACCAGCTTCGCATCGAGCCCGTGCTTGGCGAAGATGCCGCGCTCCACCCCGATGAAGGCGGCGGCATGGTCGGTGGCATTGGCCGCGCCGATGCGGATCGGCAGCGGCGCCTGGGCCGCAGCGCCGCCGGCGAGGCCGAGCGCCAGCGCAAGGCCGGCGAGTAGAGTCCGTCTGTTCATGTCTTCCTCCCCTGTGAGCGCGGCCGTTCAATCGGCCGCGCGGTCGTCGATCCAGTTCTGCTCCGGCGTGACCTGCCAGCGATGCTGGTCGGCCGGCTTCACGCTGCGCGCCCAGCCGGCGATGACATCCTTGTCCTGGCGCCGCGCGCGCATCCGCGCCGCGATCGCCTGGGGATCCCATTCGGCCAGCAGCCGCTGCGTCAGCTGCTCGCGCACGGCGCGATGCGCCGGATCCTCGGCGAGATCATGCAGTTCATGCGGATCGGCCGCGAGATCGAAGAGCTGCGGACGATAGGAATTGTAGTAGATGAGCTTCCATTGACCGGCGCGGATCATGCGCTGCTGCACCGCCATGCCGCCGGTCCAGGGCGGCACATTGTCGGTGCAATACTCGCTGAAACTCTCGTCGATCCACGGCGCGGTAGCGTCGCGCGCCACCGCCAGGAAGCTGCGCCCCTGCGCATTGGGTAGCGGCGCGGCGCCGAGCGCATCGAGCATGGTGGCGCTGACATCGATCAGATTGACGATCTGCTGGCGCCGCTCGCCGGCCGGCAAGCGGCCGGGCCAGCTCAGGATCAGCGGCACCTTGGCCGACTCGTCGTAGAAACTGTGCTTCCACCACAAGCCACGCTCGCCGAGCTGATCGCCGTGATCGGAGCTGTAGACCACCAGCGTGTCGTCGGCGAGCCCGTTTCGCTGCAGCGCGTCGAGCACCTGTCCGATCAGGATGTCGAGCCGCGTGACCAGCCCCCAATAGGCGGCGCGTGCGCGCAGCACGTCGTCGCGCCGCGTCGTCGCGATGCCGCGATCGCCGCGCCACCAGGCGAGCCAGGGATGCTCCGAGCCGGGCGCAGGAGCGGGCAATTCGGGCATGCCGATCTTGCCGGCATAGAGCGCGTAATCCTCGGCCCAAGCGACATAGGGCGGATGCGGCAGCATGAAGCCGATGGTCAGGCAGAACGCTTCGTCGCTTCCGGCGCGGCGCGCGGCCGCGATCCGCGCGAGCTCGGCGCATGCCGCTTCCGCCGTCTCCATGTCCTTGAGCTGATAGGAGCTCTGCCCGGGCCCGGAGATCTCCACGCTCGCACGCCAGGGATCGTTGGTGTTGTTGAGCACCCCCATGTCGTGGCGCGCGACGCCGCCGTAATTCGGGCTGTGATCGCCGATCCGGCGCTCGACATAGCCATGCATCTGATCGGGCCCCATCGCATGCAGGCGGCTGATCAGCTCAGGCCGATACCCCGCCGCGCCCAGCGCGTGCAGCCAGGTTGCGCGGTCGGAGGCGAGGAAATCATCATTGGTCCAGCACTCCTGCGCGGAAGGGTGGCGCGCGGTCAGCATCGACATGCGGCTGGGCACGCAGATCGGCGACGGGCAATAGGCATTGTCGAACACCACGCCGCCGGCCGCGAGGCGATCGAGATTGGGCGTGCGCACCAGCCTGTCGCCGTAACAGCCCGCAACCTTCTGCGCGTGCTGATCGGAAAACATGAACAGCAGATTGGACCGACGCGCCGCCATGGCTCAGCAATTCTCCCAGTAACCAATGAACGCGCGTCGACTGTTCACTGAAGTGTCCGTGCAGTCAAAGCCGAATCCATCTCCTCCTGGTCGCGAAGTGCAACCGCATGTCCATGCCACCGGATCGAAGCGCCAGGTAGTGCTCGTCGCCCCTCCTTCGAGGAGGGACGACGAGTACGGGCTGGCGTTTCGCGCGCATGCGGCGCGGTGTGTCGCGTTCAAGAGAACTTGCCTAGTGCCGCGGCTCCGCTGCGAGGCCGCGCGCGATCCGATCGATCAGCAGGCGCGCCTGCAGGATCACCATCTCGCGCCATGTCCGATGGTCCGGCGCGAAAGCGTCGAGCAGGCGGCGCTTCACGCGCTGCACATCCGGCTCATGCCAGTCGTTGCGCCCCTGCCGGTGCAGGACATGTTCGACCCTCAGCGCGTCGATCACCTCGGCATTCGGCACGGTGCCGTATTCGAAGCTCACATAGGCGGCGTGCGGGCCGCAGGTCTTCTCCCACAGCTCCGAGCTCAGCCCTTGCTGCGGCGGGGTCGCGGATTTGCCGGTGCGCTGAAGAGTCATCGCCGGACCGATCCAGCGCTGCAGCCGCGCGCAGCCGGGATGCGCGATGTCGCCTGAATAGATCGGCTCGCAATAGCCGAACGGCCCGGCGCCGGTGTGGAAATCGATGCAGGCGACGTAGTCACGCGCGCGCAGATCGAAATCCGCGACGATCGCCTCCATGGTCCGACGCGACCAGCTCGGTGCGGCGCCGCCGTAGAACATGCCGTCCGGATGGGTGTACTGGCCGCCCGATGTCGCGAGGCGCAACGCCGCCTCGCCGTGCTTGGCGGCGTAGGCGCGGATGCGGATCTCCGCCGCCTTGAATGCCGCCTCGCTCGCCTCGGCGGGGATGAAGAAATCGTGCAGCTCGGCATAACCGTCATTGCCCGGCAGTGGCTTCGCGAAATCGGCGTAGTTGCGATTGATGTCGATGTTGTCCTCGTTGCCGCGGCGCAGCCACGCCGCGCCATAGGGATTCACCGCATGGCACAGCAGGAGCGCGACGTCGCCGAGCTCGTCGATCTCGAGATCGAGCAAGGCATCGATCTGGGCGCCCGATCCGCAAAACAACTCCGGGCCGTGCGTGCCTGCGGTGATCACCAGCACGCGCGTCGCATCGCGATCGCCGAGCCAAACGACGTCGTTCGCCATCTCCTCGCCGTCGGGCGTGGTCATCGGATGGCGATAGGTCTTGACCGGTCGTCCCGCCATCTCCGCCGCGAGCTGGAATTTCCGCCGCGCCGCCCCATAGCTGCGCGCAAAGCGCGTGCTCACGCCGTCCATCCGATCACTCCCTCTCATGCCAGATATCCGGTTGCCAGCTTAAGCCAGCCGCCGAAAGACGAGCGACAGGTTGTTCGCGGGCATCTGCTCGATCAGGGGCGGCGCGAATCCCGCCGCGGCGGCCAGAGCCGCGACGTCTTCGAGCGCGCGCACGCCCCACACGGGATCGCGTTGGCGCAGATCCTGATCGAAGCTCGCGTTGCTCGGTGCGGTGTGTCGGCCCTCGCGGCTGAAAGGACCGTAGAGATAGAGCAGGCCCTGCGGTGGCAGGACACGCGCCGCGCCGCGCATGAGGCCTTGGGCGGCGGCCCACGGCGCGATGTGGATCATGTTGATGCACAGCACGGCATCGGCGTGCCGGATCGGCCAGTCCGCCGCCGCAGCATCCAGCGCGACCGCGGCGCGAAGATTCGAAAGTCCCAGAGTGGCCGCCCAGGCGTCGATGCTGCGCCGCGCATCGCCATCGGGATCGCTCGGCTGAAACACGAGTGCTGGATCACTGGCGTGCGCGAAATGCGTGATGTGCTCACCCGAGCCGCTCGCGATCTCGAGCACGAGGCCGCGCGGCGGCAGATGGCGCCGCAGCACCTCGAGAATGGGTTCGCGGTTGCGCGCCGCGGCGGGAGAGATGCGTCGAGCGTCGTCGGTCATGCGCGGTTTGTCGTCCGGCCCGATGCCAGGGTCAATGCCGGGCGTCGCCGCCGTGAGTCCGCCTGGAACTCCCATGATCGATCCGTCAGGATGACGGGCGAGGCTCGGGACGCAACGGAGCTTGAGGGTTGAGCGTGCAGTCGATCGAACAATGGCTGTCCGACCGGGATCTGGCGACGCTCGTGCCGGTGTTTCAGGCGCAGCGTATCGCCGTGGACATGCTTGTCGATCTGACCGAAGCCGATTTGCGCGAGCTCGGCCTGGCGATCGGCGAACGCAAGCGGTTCATGCGCGCTCTGCGTCAGGACACGTCACAGCCCGACAGCCCCCGACTCGACGTGATCGGCAATGTGCTCGAGCGCCGCCCGATGACGGTGCTGTTCTGCGACATCGTCGGGTCGTCGGAGATGACGGCCCGCCTCGAAGCGGAAGACATGGTCGAAGCGCTGAGCCGGTACCGCGACGTGGTCTGCGCCGCGATCGCCCGTTACCAGGGCTTCGTCGCGCGCTTCGTCGGCGACGGCATCCTCGCCTATTTCGGCTACCCCGTGGCCCATGAGAACGATGCCGAGCGGGCGGTCCGCGCCGCCCTGGCGATCACCGGCGACGTCGGATCGATCGTGCTGCCCGATGGACGCCGCATCGCCGTACGCGTCGGCATCGCGACCGGCATGGTCGTGGTGGGCGATCTCTTCTCGGCCGGCGGCAACGACCGCGACACCGTGGTCGGCACCACGCCGAACCTCGCGGCCGCGCTGCAGAACCTCGCGCCGTCCAACGGCATCATTGTGGCGCCGACCACGCAGCGCCTCGTCCAGGGTTACTTCCGCACCGCAGCGCTCGGGCCGATGGCGGTGAAGGGACTCGCGACGCCGATCGAGATCTGCCGGGTCGTCGCCGAGCAGCCGCTCACGACACGGTTCCGGGCCGCGCGCGGCAGCGGCGCACGGACACCGTTCGTCGGGCGCGCCGCCGACCTCGCGCGCCTCGGCGATCTCTGGTCCAGTTGCGTCGCCGGGCGGGGCCAGGTCGCAATCGTCGTCGCCGATCCGGGCATGGGAAAATCCAGGCTGCTGGAAGAATTCGCGGCGATCACCGAGGGCACCTGCGTTCGCCACACGGCGCTCGCCGCCTCGCCGCTGGGAACGACGACACCGCTGGGGCCGCTGATCGACAATCTCGTGCAGGTCACGGATGCCGGCGACGACGACTCCTTGCCGGCCAAGCGGCTGCGTCTGGATGCGATCACGGCCGGCGACAGCACGCTGCGCCAGCGCGCCGTGGCGGCGTTCGCGAGCATGCTCTCGCTGCCGGAGGATTCCGTCGTCGCGGAGATGGCGCCCGACGATCGCAAGCGCTTCATCTTCGATTGCCTGCTCGAGCAGTTCGACGCGCTCACCGCACTCGGTCCGGTCCTGATCACGCTCGAGGATCTGCACTGGCTCGATCCGACGTCGCTTGCACTGCTGGAGCGCATTCGCGCCCGCGTGCCCGGGCGCCGGGCGATGCTGGTCGTCACGTCCCGCCGCCGGCCAGAGGTGCCGTGGCTGACGACGGATGTCGAGACGATCCTGCTCGCACCGCTCGCGCGCGACGCATCGCGCACCCTCCTCGACGCGGTCGCCGGCCGCAACGCGTTGTCGGCCGACCAGATGGCGGCGATTCTCACACGCACCGGCGGCGTACCGCTGTTCGTCGAGGAGTTCGTGCGCGCCCTGACCGAGCCCGAGAATGACGGCCGCGCGGCCACCGACAGCAATCTGCTCGGCCGCCACATTCCCGCGACGCTGCATGAATCGCTGATGGCGCGCCTCGACCAGGCCGGGCCCGCACGCCGCGTGGCGCAGGTCGCGTCCGTGATCGGCCAGCCGCTGAACGCCGCGTTGATCGAGCAGGTCGGCGGGCTGGACGCCACCGCCACCCATGCGGCGATCGCGGTGCTGGTCGACGCCGAGGTGCTGGAGATCCGCGGCGAGCGCCTGACCTTCCGCCACGCGCTGCTGCGCGATGTCGCCTATGACAGCATGCTGCGCGATCAGCGCCGCGAGTTGCACCGCCGGACAGCGCAGGCGCTGATGGCGCTGATGCCGGATTTCGTCGCCACCCAGCCTGCGACCCTCGCCCATCATTTCGTCGAAGCGACCATGGTTCCCGAAGCGGTGGGCCAGCTCACCCATGCGGCGCGCCACGCGCTGCGCCAATCGGCGCTGCCGGAAGCCGTCGAGCATCTCCAGCGCGGCATCGCCCTCGCCGTCGCGATGGCGGACGATCCGGCGCTGCAGGAGGCGCGGCTGGAGATGATGGGGCTGCTCGGCCCGAGCTTGTTCGCGCTGCGCGGGCCGGGATCTCGCGAAGTCGAGGAGCTCTATGCGAGCGCCTTCACGCTGTGCCAGCAGCTCCAGGAGGCGCGCAGCCACTTCCCGATCTTCTGGGGATGGTGGCGCATCGCGCGCGACTTCCACGTCAAGCAGCAACGCGCCGACGAGCTGCTGCAGCGCGCGCGCCGGCGCAAGGATCCCGAGCTGCTGCTGCAGGCGCATCACTGCAGCTGGGCCAGCGCCTTCAGCGCCGGCGCGCTGTGCGACTGCGCCACGCATATCGATCGCGGCCTGGAGATCTACGCCCAGGGCGATTTCCGCGATCATGCCGTGCTCTATGGCAACCATGACGCCAAGGCGTGCGGCCATGGCGAACGCGCCTTCCTGATCTGGCACGGGGGCGCGCCGGCGCAGGCCTGGGCCGAGCATCGCAAGGCCCTCGCCTGGGCACGCAAGCTCGATCACCTGGGCACGCATTTCCACCTGATCGACATGGGTCTCGTGCTCGGCTTCTATTGTCGCGACGAAACGCAGGTACTGGCCAACGCCGCGCGCCTGATCGCCCAGGCCGAGGCGCGCGGCTTCGCCGATCACCGCGCGCGCGGCCTGATCTTCAGAGGCTGGGCGCAGGCGCTCGCCGGCGACGAGCAAGCCGGCCGCGCGTCGATCGAGACCGGTCTGGCGTATCAGCACGACATCGGTACCTACGAGGACATGCCGCTGTATTACGCGATGCTGGCCGAAGTGCTGCTGCGTGTCGGCGAGCCCGATGCCGCCGCCGAGCAGCTGGCAGGCGCGCGGACGATGCTGGAGAGCAAGGGCGTGGCGATCTGGATGCCGGAATTGTTGCGCTGGACGGGCTTGCTGCATCACGCCGCCGGTCCATCGGGCGCGGCAGCGGCGCTGGATTGTTTCACCGCCGCCCAGACGCTGGCCGACCGGCAGGGCAGCGTGGCGCTCGCGCTGCGTGCGCGGCTCGATGCCGCGCGAACGCTGATCGCTGGCGATCGTATGACCGAGGCCGGCGCGTGGCTCGAGCCGGCGCTGGAGACTCGCCGCGATGCGCGCGCCAACCGCGACCGCGAGGCGGCGGAGGCGCTGATGAAATCGATTCGCCATCGCCTCGACCCTGGCGCACGCGGGTGACTGCGCTGCGCGCCGACACGCCGGCTTTGCCGCCCGGTCTTGCGGCATTCGACGAGGACCGCAAGCGCTTCCGCGACGGCACGCACCGGATCACCGATCCCGAGTCGACGCTGGCGCATGTGCGCGGCCATGCCGAAGGAATCGGGCTCACCCGCCTCGGCATGATCACCGGGCTCGATCGTGTCGGCATCCCCGTCGCGGTTGCCTGCCGTCCCAATTCACGCTCCCTCGCCACGTTCCAGGGCAAGGGAACCAGCGCGGCCGCCGCGCGGGTATCGGCCTTCATGGAAGCGCTGGAGTCGTTCCACGCCGAGACGATCGACGCGCCGTTGCGCTTCGCGAGCTGGAGCGACCTGCGGACGCGCGCGCGCGCGGTGGATCCCGCGCACCTGCCGCGCTGCGCCGCCAGCGCGTATCGCGATGACCTGCCGATGCTGTGGATCGCCGGTCGCGATCTCGCTCAGGGGTGCGAAACCCTGGTGCCGTTCGAGCTCGTGAGCGCCCGCTTCACGATCGATCAGCCCACGGGTTCGTGGTGCTTCGCGGCCTCCACCAATGGTCTCGCGTCGGGCAACTCGCCGCTGGAGGCGATCGCCCATGGTCTCTACGAGACGATCGAGCGCGACGCGATCGCGCTCTGGCTGCATGGGCCCGAGCCGCACGCGGCCGCGCGCGCGCTCGATCCGGCCAGCATTGCGGCGCCGAGCGTGCGTGATCTCGTGGAACGCTGCCGCCGCGCCGGGCTCCGTGCGGCGCTGTGGAATGCGTGTTCGGATATCGCGGTGCCGGTCATCGTGTGTCTGCTGCAGAGCGCGAGCGAAACCGTGGTCGACATGGGATCGGGCTGTCACGCCGATCGCGAGATCGCGGTGTTGCGTGCGATCAGCGAAGCGGCCCAGGCGCGGCTCACGCGCATCGCCGGCGCGCGCGAGGATGTCGGCGACGACGCCTATCAGGACGACACGCTGCGCGGCGCCGCCGGGCGGACCCGATGGTTCCCGGATCGCGCGCGGGCCGAGTTCGCGGCCTTGCCAAGTCTTGCCGGCGATACCCTGCGCGGCGACGTCGCGGCCGTGCTGGAGGCGCTGGCGCGGCGTGGGCTGAGCGAGGTGATCCATGTCGATCTGACGCAGCCGCGTTTCGATGTGCCGGTCGCGCGCGTGATCGTCGCGGGGCTCGAGGGGCCCGCTCATTCGGCCGACATCGACTATGTGCCGGGCGCGCGCGCGCGCGCCGCGCGGCCATCATGACGGCGGTCGTCTTCCTCGGTCCGAGCCTGTCCGAGGCGATCGCGCGCACGCATCTCGACGCGGTCTATCGGCCGCCGGCCTGTCGCGGCGACGTCTATCGCGCGGCCCGCGATCTCCGCCCTGCGGCGATCCTGATCATCGATGGCCGCTTCCACGACACGGCCGCGGTCTGGCATCGCGAGATCCTCTGGGCGCTGGCCGAGGGCGTGCATGTCCTGGGCGCGGCCAGCATGGGCGCCTTGCGGGCCGCGGAGCTCGCGCGCTTCGGCATGCGTGGCGTGGGCAGCGTCTACGAAGCCTATCGCCTCGGCCGCTACGCCCCGTTCGATGATCCGTTCGACGACGATGGCGAAGTCGCCGTCCTGCATGCGCCCGCGGAACTCGGCAGCGACGCCTTGTCGCTCGCGCTGGTCGATGTGCGCCACGCCTTGGCGACGAGCTGGCGCGACGGGCTGATCACCGGGCCCGAGCGCGACGCGCTGCTGCGCGATGCCGCCGCGCTGTTCTACGCCGACCGAACGCCCGAGCGCATGGCGATGCTGATCGCGGCGGGGATCCCCGACGCGATCGCCCGTTCTCAGGTGGCGGCGCGCCTCGCATCGGCCGAGCGCGGCATCAAGGCCGCCGACGCGCGCGCCGCACTCGATGCGCTCGCCGCCTTCCTCGCGACGGCGCCGCAGCGCTTTGTCCCTGACTTCGCGTTCGAGCCGGCCTTGGTCTGGGAGCGCTTCAAGCGCACGACGGATCAGCCCGCGTATGTCGAGCCCACCGCGATCGAAGCCGCCGTGCTCGATGAAGTCCGGCGCGATCCGACGGCGTGGCGCGCCTTGCGCCGGCGCGCCGCGCTGCGCCGTGCGGCCTGCGCGGCGACGCCTCCCGCCGACGCCACGGCCCGCCGTCAGGCTTTGGCAGGCTTGCGCCGCGCCCACGGGCTCGCAGATCGCGCCGCTCTCGAATCCTGGATGGCGCGCAATGCGCTGACGCCGGCGGCCACCGAAGCGCTCGTCGATACGCAGGCCGTCCTGCATCGCCTGGACGACCAACCGATCGTGGAGATCGAATGCGTGATGCTCGATATTTTGCGCCTCGATGCGCGCTTCGAGAATCTCGCCGCGTGCGCCGCGCGGCGCCTACCAGGCCGCGCGCCGGCGCCGGCATCGCGCGCCGCGCGCGAGGCGGCCCTGGTGGCCGCGTTCATCGAGCGGCATGCCGACGCCTGGGACTCGCCGCTGGATCTGGCGGCGCTGATCGGGCTGCTCGACTGCCGCGACGAGACGCATCTGTTCGCGGTTCTGGAGATGGCGTTCGGCCCCGCGGCGGAACCCTCGCCATGATGCGGCGAGGCGGCACGCGCTTCCTGCTCTATCCGCAGGCGCCGCCAAGCTTCGCGGCGCCGGAGCTGGTGTGGATCGACTCGCCGCCGGGATCGATCGGGCCCGGTCCGAGCGATGCGCGGTTCCACGCCATCCTGCCGGCCCTCGGCAAGCAGCCCTACCTGCCGCCGCTGCACATGCCGCCGTTCTCCGGCCCGGTGCTGGCGCCGGCGATGCCGGATGCCCAAGGGCATTTCGATCATCTCGACCCGCGCTCGCCGCAATTCCTGGCGGCGCATCTCTTCGCGGCGGCGCGCTTCACCGTCGATGTGTGGGAGGGATATCTCGGCGCCCCGCTGCGCTGGTGGCACGCCGATCGCGTACCGCGGCTGGAATTGATTCCAACCGTCGCGTGGAACAACGCGCATTCCGGGCCGGGCTATATCGAGACGGGCACGCGCCTGAACAAAGCCGGCGAAGCGAATCTCTTCTGCCTCAACCTCGATGTGGTCGCGCATGAGATCGGGCATGCGATCGTGTTTTCCGTGCTCGGCATCCCGTCGCCCGGGCGACTCAGCGCGCAGTATCTCGCCTTCCACGAATCCTTCTCCGATCTGGTCGCGCTCGTCACGGCGCTGCAGTTCGACAGCGTGATCGACCGCTTCCTCGATCAGGCCTGGGGCAATCTCTATGCGCTCAGCCTGATCAACCGGGTCGGCGAGCTCTCCGACATCGAACAGATCCGCGCGGTGGATTTCGCGGTCGGGCTGGCCGCCTTCGATGGATTCCAACTGCGCCCGGACGGCGGCTGGAACGATCCCAGCGGCCAGAATCGCACGCAGCATCAGCTGTCCCAGCCGCTGACCGCGGCGATCTTCTGCACGCTCATCGAAGTGTTTCAGGATGCGCTCGTCAGGCGCGGCGTGATCGCGCCCGACGACGATGCGCGCGGCTGGGATCGTGCCGAGATCGAAGCAGATCTCGAGCGGCTGCATCGCCAGTTCCAATCCAATCTGGCGCGGTTGCGCATGGAGTTCCGCGCCGCCTTGCACGAGGCGCGGGACTGGACGGGTCGGACCCTGGCGCGCACGCTCCGGCGGCTGTCGCCCGAGACCCTGACATTCCAGGCGATCGCGCAGATCTTCCTCAGCGAAGCATTGGCTGACGGGACGACGGATAATTCCTGGGCCTTCACCGATTATTTCCGCGATCGCGACATCGAGGCGCCGCCGGTCGTCACCCTGCAGTCGCAGCGGCCGCGTCGACGCAGCCATCTCGAGCGCGTGCTGATCGCCGAGCAGGCGCGCACGCTGCGCACGCAGACGCATCGCGGCATGGATATCGCGGATTACGCGGCCCTGCGTCGTCTCATGCCGCATGGGTTTCGCGCCGAGCCTGGTTGGTGAGCGCGCCTTCCACCGCACGGCACCGCGGTGCTAGAACGTGCAGACGTCGCGAATTGGAATGCTCGCGGCGGTCTCTTCATCGCGCCTGTAAGGATCAACGATATGCCCAGCGGCCGCTCAACGTCCCCGACCGAGAGTCTGCTCTCGCCCGCGATCGTGCGCCTGTTCGGGCGTGTCTTCGACGGCGTCACGCTGACGGCGCCAACGGCCGATTCAGGCGACGGCACGGCGCGTGGCTATACCGGCCACCGCCTCGCGACGCTGCTTCGCGCCCGCGCACCTAAACGCGGCGAGACCGCGGGCCAGCCCGTCGGGCGCCTCGCGCGGATCTATGCCTTCGTCTACCAGGGGCATTTTTATCGTCTGGCGGAGCCGACCGTGTTCTTGGTCGCCGGCGACGGCGAGACGCTGGAGATTGCCGGCGCCGGCGGCGGGACAGATCTCGGCGCGATCGGAAAAGATGTCCGCGACGAGCTGGCCGCGGCGCAGCTGCAGATGTGGGTCGTCGATCGGCTGGATTTCACGGTCCGCGTCGAGATGGCGACGGGCTCCTTCGACGAGCTGCTGCTCGATCCCGATCTCGGCGTCACCAAGGTGATGCGCAGCGACGTGGTCGGTCGCAGCGACCTCGTCGGCCGCGGCAGCGATGGGTCCGGTCGCAGCAGCGATGTGGTCGGCCGCAGCGATCTCGTCGGTCGCAGCGACCTGACGAGCCGGGGACGGCTGCGCTAGCGTCAGGGTCAGCGGAACCATTCGGGTCGGCTGGCGTTGGCCTGGGATGAAGTTACAAGACGTTATCAAGCGAGATGGTCAGGGATTTGATGCCGTCGATCCGATCCAGCGGGCGATTGCCGACACGCTCAAGACTCAGTTGGACACCGTCGCCCATCAGCCCGCCTCCAAACGGCTGATGGAGCTGTTGCGACAGCTCGAAGCGCAGGAACGGTGCAGATCCTGATTGGTCTGATCGCAGCGCCGGACGCTGGCTGTCGTGTCGAGACAGGTCAGCGAGAGGCCGCGTGCTTGAACGGATCAGTGGATGGACATGGCGCCGGATGACGCGCCCGCCGCGCTGACTTTGCAGCGTCCGGAGGAGACGCTGCGGCTCTTGATCGATGTCCTGCACGACCATGCGATTTTCGCGCTCGATTCGGCGGGGCGCATCGTCAGCTGGAACAGCGGCGCCGAACGGATGACCGGCCGCTCGGCGGTCGAGATCCTTGGCGTGCCCCTCGCGACCTTGCTCGGTCCCGACGCCGATCAGCCGGCCAGAACCGAACGGCTTCTCGCATCGGCGCGACGCGACGGCCGCAGTACCGACGACGGCATGTACGCCCGCAAGGACGGGGCGATGTTCGCGGTGATCACGACGGTCAGCCGGCTCGCGGAACCTGGTGTGCAGCCGTACGGATTTGCCGTGGTCTTGCGCGACGTCAGCGAAAGCCGGCGATCCGAAGAGCGGCAGCGCGTTCTCATGCGCGAGGTCGACCATCGCACCAAGAATACCTTGGCCGTGGTCCAGTCGATTCTTCGCCTGTCCGTCGCCGCCGACATGCCCGCTTTCGTTCGCTTGGTGGAGGGGCGGATCGCCGCTCTCGCGCGCATCCACACGCAGATCGCGACCCATCATTGGGAGGCCGCGCCGCTGGGTCCGATCATCGGTGGTGAACTCGCCACCCTGGACCCGGCGCTTCGTGACCGCATCGCGGTGAGTGGTCCGAATATCTGGCTGGCGCCCAAGGCCGCCCAAGCGATCGCACTGGCCGTTCACGAGCTCGCGACCAATGCCTACCGTCATGGCGCCTTGGTGCTGTCCGGCGGCCACGTTGCAATCCATTGGACTCGCGATGAAGCCAGCGATGCGCTGGTTCTGGCCTGGCTCGAGCAGGATGGCCCGCGAATCCCGTATGCTGGTCTCGAGAGTTTCGGGTTCGCGATCGTTCGGGCGATGATCGAGACGCAGCTCGAAGGATCCGTTGAACTGACCTGGTCGTCCGGCGACCTCTCCTGCCGCCTCAGCGTTCCCGGGCGCCATCTCGTCACGGTGTGAGCTGCGCTGCGGACCGCCCTGCCGTGGCTTGAGACTCGGCGAGCATGGTCTGAACTGCGGTTGCGAACAGGGCATATTTGGCGCGCGCCACGTGCATGTCCCGATACCAGGCGACGAGATCGCGCCACGGGTCCGTGATCTTCGCCAGCCCCGCTACGAAGGCGACCACTGTGCCGATTTCCGTCTCGCCCTGGACGACGTACCAGCCACCCAATGCCAGCACCCCGGCGGTCCCGAGATGCGTGAGCATGTTCATCGCGAAGGTCGACGAGAATTTGAGCTGGAAAATCCCCAGGTTGAGCGCCAGGACGCGATCGATCCGCCGCCGTTGCACCTGCGGCGCCTCATCGCGCGTCTCCGTCGTCACGGTGACGCTGACTTTGCGCAACGTCTTGATCCGCTGCTTGACGCGCGCATTGATCGCGCGCTGCACCAGCGGCACGAAAATCATCTGGGGCGAGAACACCGCCACCGCGACCACGGCCATCATCGGATGCAGGTAGATCATGTACGCGAGCACGGAGGCGAGGATACCGGCCTGAAGCAGCGGCTCGGACACCGCGCTGCCGACGAAGCCACCGATCGGCTCCGCCTCGGCGAGGATCATCGATACGCCGATTCCGGTTTGATCGGCTTCGCCCGGATGGGCGGAACGGCTGTTCAGCAGGGCGTCGATGCTGCGTCTCAGGGACCGCACGGCATGCTCGGAGATCCATGCCCGATACATGTTCATCACGAGTTTCAGCAATCCCTCGCCGAGCGCGAGTGCTGCGTAGAGTCCGGCGAGTACGAGGATGGGGTGATAATCCTGGCCCTTCAGCGCGCCGTTGATCAGGCGTCGCTGGACTTCGAGCGGCGCGGTGCTCATCAGGAAGACGAGGGTCGAGATGATCAGCAGCCAGAGCTGATGCCAGCCGCTGGAGGCCTGGATGAATTGGGTGAGAGTCGTGGGAACGCGGCGCGACAGCAGTTCATCGCGCTGCGCCGCCGCTGCAGCCCGGCGTCGCGCCGGACGGCGCATCGAGCGCGCGCTTCGCCAAGACGGAATGGCGGGTGATCCGAAGCGAGGTGGCGCGCGCGCCCGAGCTCAGATCACGCAATCATAGATCGCCCATTTGCGACTGGAATCGTCGCGCGTATTGCGGAATTTGGCGCGTTTGCCGAAGGCCGAGCATTGCTTCTCCGCTTCCCTGTCGGCCGCATCCTTGTGGCCTTCCGCATAATGGATGGTCACCGCGTTCGTATTGGCGGATTCCACGTTCATGGCGCCCGTGCAACCGGACACCAGAAAGCCCAGGGCGATCATCGAGAGTTTCATCGTTTCATCTCCGCAGTTTGTTGAGGGATCAGCCGCCCTGCCAGCGTGGCAGGGCGGCTCGTCACATCTCAGGATCAGCTACGGACCCAGACGTTCCTGTCGTGCTTGAAGGCCGGCATCGCCTTGAGCTGTTCCATGGTCGAGTTGATATGGGCGGCGACTGTGTTGTCGCCGCTGCGTGCGATGCGCAGCTGATCCCAGGCGATCGCGACATAGCGCTCGCCCATGCCGAGGAACCCACCGACGCCGACGATGACGTCCTGGATCTTGCCTTCCGAGGACATCACGATGTCCTTGATGTCACCGATGGTCTCGTTGGCGCCGTTGCGGATCTTCAGGCTCATCAGATCGCTGACGCTGATCGCGCCGAGCGCTGAAGTGGGCATGCCGGCCGGCGCAGTCACCAGCGGCGGCATACCGGCCGGCCCGACGCGTTCGGCGAACACCGAGCGACGCTGCGCTGCATCGGCGAAGGTATAGGGCGGGAAAGTCTTGAGCTGCTCCTTCGTCGTCGCCATCACGATCTTGTCGCCGTTGGGGCTCAACGTGAGACTGTCCCATTGAACGGCAACCTGACGCTCGCCCATGCCGAGAAAGCCGCCGACGGCGACGATCACCGATCGCACCTTGCCGCCGGCATCGACGATCACGGATTCGATCTCGCCCACCGTTTCATTCTGCGGATTGGTGACCGTCCGGCCGATCAGCTTCTGAACATCGATCTGCCCTGGAAGCTGAACCGAGGATGCCGGCATCGCCGGCGATGTTTGCGCAAGAGTCGGTGTGGCGATGAGCATCATCGCGACGCCGGTCGTGGCCATAAGAATTTTCATCATGTGGAACGTCCTTTCGTGGAGCGGTATTGCTCTCACGGAAGAACCGCTCAGACACCGAAAGGTTCCACCATGACGTCCACAAGTGATCCGTGCGGTGCCGGCATGGCGCGGGTGTCAGGCCATGGAGCCCAGAGTCGCCGTGAAGCCCTCGATCGCCGTCGGGTGCGTC
>JANNTF010000868.1:0-7923 GCA_031403455.1 Alphaproteobacteria bacterium
CGAACGCGAGTTCGCAGGTGCTGATCTACGCCGACCGCTTCGGCGCGACGACGATCGTCGAGTCGCTGGGCAATCTCTACGAGAAGGCGCGGATCACAGGCGCCGTCGGCAACAACAGCTTCGTGGTCAGCGATCCCGACAGCCAGATCCGCGTCGGCAACGACAATCTCAAGGTCGTCGCGTGGCAGGGCCAGGCGACGCTCGACAACAAGGACAACAGCAGCGCGTTCGACGAGAACTATCTCGTCGCGCTGGCCGCCAACGCCAACGCGTCGATCACGCTCGCCGATACCGGCACCGGCGGGCCGAGCGATCGCGTCGTGATGTTCGGCACCACCGAGCCCGACCGCTTCACGGTCTCCTTTGCCGGCGGCGCCACGACGATCGCGGCGACCACGGCGGCGGCGATTGCCGCGGCGGCCGGCGGCAGCGTGCCGACGACGACGGTCACCGCCAGCGGCGTGGAGCGCGTCGAGATCGATGGCCGCGAGGCGAACGACAATGTGGCGGTACGTGCGCTCGGCGTGGCGACGACGATCCATGGCGGCACCGGCGGCGATCTCGTCATGGTCGGCTCGAACGCCGCGGTGATCGTCGGCGGCAGCGATGCGACGAGCAACGCCGGCGGCACGGTCGACGCGATCGCGGCGCCGCTGAGCGTGCGCGGCGAGGGCGACGGCGACCGGCTCTGGGTCGACGACAGCGGCGACGGCACGGCGAATGCCGGTGCGATGACGTCGAGCACGGTGACCGGCCTCGGCATGACGCAGGGCATCGACTACGCGGGCGTCGAGACGATCGACATCGATCTCGGCGCCGGCGGCAACCAGTTCACGATCCTCAGCACCCCGTCGCTTGCGGTGACGCGTGTCGATGGCGGGCTCGGCATCGACCTGGTGACGATCGAGACGATCGCCGGTCCGACCACGGTGCGCGGCGCGGGCGGCAACGACCAGATCGTCGTCGGCCAGCCGATCGGTGGCACGCCGGTGCTGCCGACGCGCACGCTCAACGCCATCCAGCTCGGCGTGCTGACCGTCGACGGCGAGGCGGGGGTCGACGCGCTGATCGTCAGCGACAACGGCGACATCGCGCCGGATGCCGGCGGCGCCTTGACCGCGACGACGATCACCGGCCTCGGCATGACGCTCGGCATCGTCTATGCCGGCTTCGAGTCGCTCGCGCTGTCGCTGTCCAACGGCGACAACGGCTTCCACGTCGACGGCACCCATGCCGGCACGGTCACGATCGACGCCGGCGACGAGGCACCGATCGCCAATCAGTTCAACGACGTGATCAATATCGAGCGCATCGACGGCGCGACCGAGATCTTCCTTGGCGGCGGCAACGACGCGGTGCGTGTCAACTACGACTCGCGCGGCCGGCAGACCTCCCTCAACGGGGTCGGCGCCGTCCTGACGCTGCATGGCGGCAACGGCGGCGACGTCTACGAGATCGGGCTCGCGGGGCAGGGGTCGGCGCTGATCGTGGTCGCCGACGCGCCGGTCAACCCGCTCGATCTCGGCGTCGACCAGCTCAAGATCTACGGCACCCAGCTCGGCGATTTCTTCCTGCTGCGCGCCAACAAGGACATCGGGCTCGGCGTCGTCGCGGCGATCGAGGTCGACGCGAACCGTCAGCCGGTGCCCGGCGGCGCCATCGAGCGCATCGAATACGACGACAGCATCGATGGCGCGGTGCAGATCTTCGGCCGCGACGGCGACGACACCTTCGTGCTCGACGACACGCTCGGCCCGGTCTTCATCTTCGGTGACGCGGGCAACGACGTCTTCCAGGTCGGCCAGGTCTTCGCCTCGGCGCGCGACGAGACCAACCCGGCCAACGGCCTCAGCCCGCGCGACTTCTTCGACACCACGCAGACCACGCGCGGCTTCCTCTCGAGCGGCATCAGCTTCCCGGCGACATTGCGCGGCGGCACCGGCAACGACACCTTCACGGTCTACAGCAACAAGGCCGAGCTGTTCCTGTTCGGCGACGAGGACGACGACACCTTCGTGGTGCGCGCCTTCGTGCGCGTCGATCCGAACGATCCGAAGGCGCCGTTCACAAACATCAATGGCGACCAGGGCGCCGATTTCATCTCGTTCAACGTCAACGCGCCGGTGCGCATCGACGGCGGCGACGGCTTCGACACGATCACCGTGATCGGCACCGAGTTCGGCGACGATTTCGTCATCAACGACCAGGGCGTGTTCGGCGGCGGGCTGTTCATCACCTACACCGGCATCGAGAAGCTGGTCGTCGACGCGCTCGAGGGCAACGACACGTTCTTCATCGCGGCGACCGCGGAGAACGTCGCGATCGAGATCGTCGGCGGCCTGGGCAGCGACACGTTCAATGTCGGCGGCGGCACCGGCGATCGCCCGATCACGGTGGTTTCCAACAGCCTCGAGGGCCATAGCGGCCTGGTCGTCAACACGGTCGCGAGCAGCGACGCGCGCTACCAGGCGGTGTTCGTCCAGGACGTCGCGACGCGCATCGGCGACAACGACGAGGCCGGGCTGATCGTGATCCGCGACGGCGGCGCGCTGCGGGTGTTCGAGGATCCGACCGCCGATTCAGGCCTCATCGTCTACACCTACAAGCTCGTGCTGACCCGCGCGCCGGAGGAGAGCGTGCGCGTCACCGCGACGCCGCTGCCGCCGTCGGAGAGCGAGGCCAAGGCCGGCGGCAAGGGTGTCCGAGTCAACGGCGCCGACGCCGGCGTCACGCTGCTGTTCGACCGCAGCAACTGGTTCGTGCCGCAGATCGTCTATGTGAGCGCGCCCAACGACGCGCTCGCCGAGGGCCGCCGCGTGGTCGCGATCGTGCACTCGCTGGTCCAGGGCGCGACCGCGATCGACGGCGGCGCCTACGATGCGCTGCCGGCGCCGGGCGTGACGGTCGAGGTGATCGACGACGACGCGGCCGAGGTGCTGATCGTGCCGCGGAGTTCGAGTTCGGCGCTCGACGTCGTCGGCGGCACGATCGTCGTCGAGGGCGCCGCCGCGCCGCTCAACCAGGACGTCTACGACATCGTGCTGACCAAGAAGCCGACCGGCGACGTCGTGGTCGCGCTGGCCAACGGCGACGCGCAGGTCGGGCTGTCGGCGAGCGCGCTGACCTTCACGACCAGCAATTGGAACCGGCCGCAGCAGATCACGGTCACGGCGGCGAACGACAACGCGCGCGAGGGCGTGCATTTCGGCCGCATCACGCACGCCATCGCGGCGGCGGACATCAACGACTTCCTCGGCGTGACCTCGGACGACGTCGCGCGCGGCATCGTCGCCAATATCGAGCGCGACGTGACGCAGCAGCGCGATGCCGAGGTGCTCTACACCAGCGCCGTGGTCACGCTCGGCACGCCGCTGACCGCCGGCCTGGCGAGCCCGGTCAATGCCGGCGAGGTGTGGACGCTGACCGTGAACGGCACGCCGTACCGCTACACGGTCCTCTCGGCGTCGATCCCGACTCTGGCGACCATCGCCGAGCAGCTGCGGGCCCTGCTCGACGCCGATGGCGACCAGCCGGCCGGCCTGGCCGTCACGCGCAGCGGTTCGGCGCTCACCATCAGCGATCCCCAGGGCCTGCGCGTCGCCTTCACGGTCGAGGGCCAGCGCGCGCTCGGCGGCGCCACGATCGCGTCGGCCGCCGGCTCGAATATCCGCGTGAGCATCGCCGGCGAGGCATTCGAGCTGACCGCGCTCGACCCGACGCTGGCGGCGCTGGCGGTCGGCGGCGAGCGCGCCTGGAACTCCGCCGCGGTGACGCTGACCGGCAGCCTGGTCGCCGGCGCCACCTGGATCCTCGATCTCGACGGCGTCGAGTACAGCTACACCGCCTTCCCGGGCGACACGTTCAGCAGCGTCGTGCTGGGGCTGATGTCGCGGCTGTCGACGTCGAAATACACGGCCTCACCGAGCTACGCCTCGGCGAGCGTGGTCGTCACCGGCGAGCCCGACGCGGGCGAGGTCTGGGCGCTGACCGTCAATGGCGTGCGCTACGCCTACAACTCGATCGATGCCGACAACGCCGCGAGCGTCGCCACCCAGCTCGCGCAGAAGCTGACCGATGCGGGCTTCGCGGTGACGCGCACCGACGCGACGATCGCGATCGCCGGCCCGGCGCCGTTCCGCCTCGTCGCGACGACGCAGAATGCCGGCATCGCCGACCTGATCGTGGTCACCGGCGTGCAGGCCGGGCCGGGCAACGTGATCAACGTGACCAAGCGCTTCGGCCTCGCCGAGGTCGACGCCTTCACGGTCAAGATCATCCGCAAGGACAGCGCCGACGCGACCGAGCGGGCGCCGGGCGGCACGGTCGCCGGCACGGCGAGCACCACGCACTGGGCGGTCGCCGATCTGACGATCCCCGCGGACACGGTGATCGCGCGCGACGAGACCTGGGCGGTGACGCTCGGCGGCAATCTGACGAACGGCGCGCTGCCGCTCGAGCAGACCGCGTACAGCTACGTCGCCGGCCGCAACCGCGACGTGACCACGCCGGCCTCGCTCGACGTCCGTATCGCCGATGACGACGCACCGTCGGTGCTGATCCTCGAGACCGGCGGTTCGACCGTGCTGATCGAGCCGAGCGAACTCGTCACGCTCGGCACCGGACGCGTGGAGAACGTCCTGACCTTCAATCCGGCGACCGGCAGCATCGTCTTCGTCGGCGATTTCGGCGCCGCGGTGATTCGCGACATCGGCGTCCACAACACCGTCACGTCGGCCCAGGATCTCGAGGCGGCGAAGTGGAATGTCTCGAGCGATCCGAACATCGCGTTCGCGACGTCGCTCGCGCATCTCAGCATCATCGGCACCGGCGACGGCCAGAACGATTTCTACAAGTTCAAGGTCACGCCCGAGATGGTGGCGACCTCCGTCGCCAATCCCGACGGCCGCGTGCGCGCGATCTTCGACATCGATGACGGCTTCGAGTTCGGCGACCCGCTGTTCTGGGGCAGCCTGATCCGGATCTACAAGACCGTGACGATCACCAATCCCGACGGCACGCAGCGCATCGAGCCGGTGCTGCTGGCGCGCGGGCCGGGCTATTCCAATCCGTTCCTGCAGGGTGCCGGTGGCAGTAGCGCGTACTGGGACGATTATCTCGAGTTCAGCTTCACCGTGGCCGGCACATATTACGTCGAGGTCGCCAACCGCTTCGGTGGCGTGCTGCCCAACGGCGTCGACTACGTGCTTCAGGTCTCGCTCGAAGGCCACGAGACCGATGGCTTCATCTTCGGGCCGGAGCCGGTGCTCGAGAGCGAGACCGAGCAGGGGACCAACGGGTTCCAGGACATCGACGACCCGCGCTTCTTCTACACGTTCTTCGATCCGCGGATCGGCAACACCGACTATGCCGGCGGCGGCATCGACTTCCTGGTGCCCTATGCGCGGGTCGAGGGTTCGGGCGACGGCAGCTACGACGTGTTCCAGTTCCGTATCGGCACCGACATGCTCAATGCGAGCCCGGGCGCGCTGCTCGGCACCTCGGTCGCCGATGACGGCACGCCGTATTTCACGCGCGTCGTGCTCCGCCTCAACGGCTCGAACGCGGCGGGTACCGGCGCGGTCTCCGACGGCGACGTCTGGCGCCTGGGCCTGAAATACGGCGACTACGAGTACATCGCCGACGGCAACGACACGCTCGCCGACGTCGCGGCCGGATTGCTGGCCGACATCGCGGCCGACACGTCGAACCAGTACCGGCTCGAGGCGGTGCGCTACGGCGCCGACGTCTATCTGCTGATCGACGACGCGGCCGGCTTCAACCTCAAGGGCCTCGCGGTCGACGGCATCACGCAGGAGATCCAGTCCGCCGGCGCGGTGTCGCGCACGACGACGGCCTATGCCGATGACGGCGCGACGCTGGTGCCGTTCGTCACCGCCGAACTCGATCTCACCGGCAGCGTGCGCGCGGGCGACACCTGGACGCTGACGCTGCTGGCGGTGCCCGGCTCGACGATCACGACCGACCGGAACTTCACCTTCACCGTCGCGACGCCGGTGCCGGGCGGCACGACGCTGAACACGATCGCGCAGTCGATCGAGGCGCAGCTGGTCACCGCCGGCTTCGCGCCCGCGAGCAACGCCAATGGCCGGATCGAGATCGACACCGCCGGCGCGGCGTTCGGCCTGCGCCTGAGGATCGCCGGCGCCAATCCCGACGGCGCGGCGACGATCACCGGCACGACCGCCGCCGCCGAGCCGATCCTGGCCGCGTCCTGGACCGATATCGAGATCACGCTGTCCGGCACGCCGCATGTGAACGAGGTCTGGCGCGTCTCGATCGACGGCACGCCCTATGCGCGGCCGGTCAGCGATGCCGACGCGCAGGCCGCCAACCCGCTCAACGCCGTGGCCGCGGCGCTGCGCGGCGCGATCGATGCCGGCTTCGCGGCGGCGACGGTCGGCGGCAGCGGCGCGCGAATCACGATCTCGCATAGCGCGTCGTTCAGCGTCGCGTTCAGCGTCGATACGGCGGTGACGCAGGCGAATTTCACGGGCGCCGCCGGCACCGTCGTGCAGGCCTCGACCACCGGTCTGCCCACGGCGGCCGGCGATTCGTGGTCGATCACCCTCACCGGCGTCGGCTCGGCGATCAGCGCCACCGTCGGCGCCAGCGAGGGCGCGGGCGCCTTCATTGGTCGCTTCGTCGGCCTGATCGACGATCTCGCGAGCTACGACGCGGCGCTGCTCGGCTCGACGATCTGGATCGTGCGCCAGGATCTCGGCGCCTTCACCGCCGCCTTCACGACCACGGTCGGCGCGACGACGACGGCGCGCACGACGACGAGCTACTCGGCCGGCGTGCTCACCGCGAGCGGCACGCCGGCGGTCGGCGAAACATGGTCGGTCAGGCTGCCCGGCGCCGGCGACACGCTGTTCAGCCATCCCGTCACGCGCATCGGCGGCACGCCGGAGACGGCGGCACAGGTGCTCGCGGCGTTCGCGACCGACATCGGCGCCGGCGTGCTCGACGCCGCGATCGTCGATGGCCGCCTACTGGTCGTGCATTCGGCGACGCCGGCCACCAGCTTCGCCCCGCTCGCAGCGATCGCGGTGTCGGCGAAGAACGGCAATGCCGCGCTCGACGGCACCTACGACGCCGACTGGGTGCAGGCGATCGATCCGGGCAGCGTGATCGCGATCGGCGACAAGTGGACCGCGACCGTCGCCGGCACGACCGAAACCGTGACGGCGGCGTCGACCAGCGAGACGGCGCTCCTGAACGCGCTGGTCGCGGCGCTGGTGAGCCCCGGCACCGACGAGCTGTCGAGCAATTCGAGCATCACCGTGCGCCGCGTCGGCGGGACGATCGAGATCGAGCGCGACAACGGCAACACCGTCGCCGTCGGCAAGCTCAAGCAGGACCGCGTCGCCTTCGCCAATGTCTCGACCGTGTCGCTCGCGATCACGAATTTCGCCGGCGGCGCCGCTTACGCGCTCGGCGCATTCGTGACGCCGACGACGGCCAACGGCTTCGTCTACGAAGTGATCGCCGCCGGCACCGCCGGCGCCAGCGAGCCGGCCTGGTCGTCGGCGGTCGGCGGAACCTTCACCAGCGGCGGCGTCACCTTCCGCACCCATCTGCTGCCCGAGCAGCGCACCGAAACGCGCACCCATTACCGCAGCGTCGAGTTCGAACTCGCCGGCCGCTACATTCCGGGCGAGGTCTGGACGCTGATCGTCGACGGCGAGAGCTACGAGTACACGGTGCCCGGCGCCGCCGGCACGCCGGTGACGCAGCGCGACCTGCTGAAGATCGCGCTGGCGCTGGTCGCCCAGATCAACGCCGGCAGCCCGCCGCTGGCGGCGTCGGTGGCCGCCACGCGCACCGAGCTGACGCTGAGCGGTGCCAGCGCCGACACCGAGATATGGACGCTCGAGCTCGAGTCAGGCGCCAGCACGTTCC
>JANNTF010000869.1:0-6347 GCA_031403455.1 Alphaproteobacteria bacterium
AACAGCCCGGCCTCCACCGCCTGGCGATAGCCCATGTCGGCGCCGCCGGCATCGCGGATGGTGGTGAAGCCGCGCAGCAGCGTCTCGCGCAGGATCTTCGCCGCCTTGGCCACGAGCATCGCCGGGAAGATCGTCGGATAGGCGGTCATGCCGTCGGCGCAGATATGGACGTGGCAGTCGATCAGCCCGGGCATCAGCGTGCGCCCGCCGAGATCGACGACGCGCGCGCCCGGCGCGTCGATGCGCCCCGCGCGCACCGCCTTGATGATCTTCCCCGAGACCAGCACCTGGTGGCCGCTGCGCAAGGTCCCGGCATCGACGTCGAGCAAAGCGAGATTGGTGAACAGCGTGTCGGTCATGGTCGGCTCTCGATGGGCGCAAACGGCGATCGCCCAAGCGGCGATACGGGGATAGTCTGACGATCATTCATCGGGGGAGGCTGTCATGCGTGCGCGCTCGTGGTCAAAACTGGTTTCGCTGGCGGCGGCATTGCTGATCGGCTGGTCCGCGCTGGCCGCCGATCTGCGGCTCGCGATCGAGACCGAGCCGGCGATCGATCCGCATTTCCTGTTCGCCACGACGAACACGGCGGTGTCGCGTCACCTCTTCGACGCGCTCGTCGATCGCGACGAGAACCTCCAGCCGCGGCCCGGCCTCGCCGAGTCCTGGCGTCTCGTCGATCCCCTGACCTGGGAGTTCAAGCTCCGACCGGGCGTGCGGTTCCACGACGGCTCGCCGCTCACGGCCGACGACGTCGTGTTCTCCATCAGCCGGATTCCGGCGATTCCCAACAACCCGAATCCCTATACGCCCCTGACGCGGTCGATCGACACGGCCGAGGCGGTCGAGCCGCTGCTGCTGCGCATCCGCACGAAGTTTCCCGATGCGATCCTCCCCAACCAGCTCGCCGGCGTCTTCGTGGTGTCGCGCGTCGCGGCGCGCGATGCACAGCCGGCGGATTTCCGGTCGGGCAAGGCGGCGATCGGCACGGGGCCCTACCGTTTCGTCGCGTGGAAGCCCGGCGATCGGCTCGAGCTGGCGCGCAACGAGGCCTATTGGGGCGGCGCGCAGCCCTGGGAGAAGGTGACGCTGCGCGTGATCGCCAACGACGCGGCGCGCACCGTCAGCCTGCTCAGCGGCGAGATCGACGTCGTCGGCAATCTCAACCCCGCCCATGCCGAAACGCTGGCCCGCGATCCGGCCGTGACGCTGTTCAAGCGCCCGTCCGATCGCGTCGTCTATCTGATCCTCGACGTGGCGCGCGAGACCACGCCGATGGCGACCGATCGCGCCGGCCAGGTGCTGGCACGCAATCCGCTCAAGGATTTGCGCGTGCGCCAGGCGATCTCGATGGCGATCAATCGCGACGCCATCGCCGAGCGCGTCATGGACGGGTTCGCCGTGCCGGCGCATCAGCTCGTGCCCGAGGGCATCACCGGCTACGACGCCGCGATCCCCAGGCAGGTCCACGACGTTGCGGCCGCGCGGCGACTGCTCGCCGAGGCGGGCTATCCCGACGGCTTCGGCCTGACCCTCAACGGGCCGAACGACCGCTATCTCAACGACGCCAAGACGCTTGAAGCGATGGGCCAGATGCTGTCGCGCATCGGGCTGCAGGTGAAGGTCGCGAGCGAGCCGTGGAACGTCTATTTCCCCAAGGCGCGCGTGACGGCGAATCTCGAGGGCCTGCCCTATAGCGCCATGCTTGTCGGCTGGGGCCATTCGGTCGGCGACACGTCAGGCCTGCTGACCACGGTGCTGCATTCCTTCGACACGCAGCGGCGCTTCGGCTCGGGCAACCGGTCCGGCCATCGCGATGCCGAATTCGACCGCGCCATCCAGGAGGCGGTCGCCGAGATGGAGCCCGCCGCGCGCCGACGCAAGCTCGAAGCCGTGATGGCCACGGCGACGCGGGACCTGACCACCATCCCGCTCTACAACAACTTCGTGGTGATGGCCGCGCGCCGCGCATTCACGCTGACGCCGCGCATGGACGACGAGGTCCTGGCCATGTCCGTGCGCCCGGCGCGCTGACGGGATCGCACGCTGGCGCTGCGCTGCCGGACTCCAGCTGCGCCTTGACATGCCCCCGGCGACTACGCACCGTCCCGGTCAATTGGGTGATCCGGGAGGGGACCATGTTCAACCTACATACGACTCTGGCTGCGACTGTCTTTGCGACTTTCACTGCGCTGGCGGCGTCATCCGCGCTGGCTCAGACCACGATCCGCTACGCGACGACGCTGCCCGACGGCCCGGCCGGCGAGGTCGTGGGCGCCAAGGCGATGAAGGACTTCATCGAGTTCCGCAGCGGCGGCAAGATGAAGATGGAGATCTTCTACGGCGGCGCGCTGGGCGGCGACCGCGAACTGATCGAGCAGGTGCAGAACGGCCAGCTGCAGATGTCGTGGACGGCCGAGGCCCCGATCGCGAATTTCTACGCGCCGGTGCAGGTCTTCGGCGTGCCGTATCTCTTCTCGTCGCAGGCCTCGGCCTGGAACTTCTTCCAGACCAGCCCGTTCGTGCGGAATATGGCCGAGGAGATGCGCCAGAAGACGGGCCTGCGCCTGCTCGGCGTCGCCGAGAGCGGCTTCCGCCACATCACCAACAACACGCGCGAGGTGAAGTCGCCGGCCGACATGAAGGGCCTGAAGATGCGCACGATGGAGAGCCCGGTCTTCATGCGTTTCATGCAGTCGATGGGTGCCGCCGCGACGCCGATGGCCTTCACCGAGGTGATCATGGCGCTGCGCCAGGGCGTGGTGGACGGCCAGGAGAATCCCGCCAATGTGATCAATTCCTTCGGCGTCGCCGAGGTGCAGAAATTCATGTCGCTGAGCGAGCACATCTACGGCTCGGCCTGGGTGCTGACCAACGAAGCCTTTTATCAGAAGCTATCGCCGGCCGAGCGCCAGCTCTTCGTCGACGGCGTGCAGGTCTCGATCATCGGCAACAACTTGACCAAGGTCGCGGCCTTCCGCAGCGACATCGAGGCGATCCAGAAGAAGGGCGCCAAGGTCCACATCAACACGCTCGAGGAGAAGGAGCAGTTCAAGGCGACGACGCAGAAGCCGGTCCTCGAGTTCATCGCCAGCCGAGTCGGCCAGAAGCTCGTCGACGATCTGCAGGCGGCGATCGCCGAGTCGAACAAGCAGCTCTACGGCAACTGAGATCGGAATTTCACCGCGGAGGACGAGTGCCGCCCTCCGCGGTGAAATGCTCTGATATCCGATACCGGCGATGACGCTCCGGATCGATGGGAGGCCCAAGCGGTCCCGCGACCGATTTCACTTTGGCCGCCTGGATCATCGCGCGTTCCGAAGGTGAAGAGGCCGCGCGCGCGGCGCTGCACTACGTCGCGCCTTTCGGCGAGAAGGACGAGTACGTGTCCAGGGCGATGAGGAACATCGCGCCCTACCTGCCACCCCGGTGACTCCCGAACCCCTCGCTTCTTCTCACATCAAGCTCGGCAGCCAGCTCGACAGGCCGGGGAACAGGATCAGAAACCCGACCACGACAATTTCGGCCGCGAGGAACGGGATGATGGCCTTGAACAGGGTCCACTGGTCGATGTTGCCGATCTTGCACGACACGAACAGCACGATGCCCACCGGCGGCGTGACCAAGCCGAGCGTGCCGGTGAGGATGAAGATCATCGAGAACTGATACTCGTCGATGCCCATCGCGCGGACGATTGGCATCAGCAGCGGGATGAACAGGATCACCATCGGTCCGGGATCGAGGAAGGTGCCGAGCAGCAGCATCGCCACCGCGACGATCGTGAGGAACATCAGCGGCTGATCGGCGAAGGGCTCGAACAGCAGCTTCGTATAGTTGGCGATGCCGCCGATGGTCAGGGTGTAGTCGCAGATCGCGACCGTCGAGACGACGAAGAACAAGATCGCGCTCATCCGCGACGAGGTCTTCAGCGCCGCCCAGATCCCGGCCCAGCGCAGGTCGCGATACCAGACGATGCCGAGGAACAGCGCATAGACGCAGGCGATCCCGCCGGCTTCCGTCGGCGTGAAGACGCCGCTGACCGAGCCGCAGAGGATGAAGGCCGGCAGGCTCAGCACCACGAGGCCGTCGCCGAGCACGCGCGGGATGTCGGCGCGCTCGATGGCCGGCTGGCTCTCGGGCAATCCGCCGCGCAGGCCGTAGATGAAGACGACGACGGCCAGCGAGGCGCCCATCAGCAGGCCCGGTACGATTCCGGCGAGGAACATCTTGACCACCGAGACGCCGGCAAAGCCGGCATAGATCACCATGATCACGGAGGGCGGGATGATCGGCCCGATCATCGCCGCTGCCGCGATCAATGCCGCGGCGAACTCCTTGCGATAACCTTCCTTGGGCATGCCGCGGATGAAGACCTGGCCCAGCGCCGCGGCGTCGGCGACGGCCGTGCCCGAGATGCCGGAGAACAGGATCGCGGCGATGATCGCGGCATAGGCCGTGCCGCCGCGCACGCGCCCGACCACGAACTGCGAGAAGCGGATCAGGCGCTCGGTGATGCCGCCGCGATACATCACTTCGCCGGCGAAGATGTAGAACGGCGCGGCGAGCAGCACGAAGCTGTCGAGCGACGTGAACATCCGCTGCGGCGCTGTCAGCGTGCGCAGGCCCTCGGTCAGGATGCCGGCGACCCCGGCCATGCCCAGCGCCACCGCGATCGGCGTGCCGAGGAGCATGAGAACGGCGAAGACGATGCCGAGCGTACCCATCACTCGTCCTCGGCGCGATGCGCCCGATCGGTGAAGGAGAGCGCGATCATCGCGACGCTGAAGATCAGCAGCAGCGTGCAACCGAGCGCGACGCTGAGATACGGCCAGAAGGTCCTGATCTCCATGACCGGCGTGAACTGGCGCCAGTTGCGCTGCAGGAGCGGGATCGCGAACCACAGGATCGCACCGGCGAACACCGCCGTAACGGTCAAGTTGAAGCGCAGCAGCATGCGCTTCACCGCGGCGTTGCGGATCATGTCGAGCGTCTCCATCGCCATGTGCTCGTTCCGGAACAGGCAGGGGCCGATCGCGAGATAGGTCAGCCAGGCGAGCGAGAAGCGCATCAGCTCCTCCGACCAGCCGATCGGATCGCCGAGCACGTAGCGCGCGAACACCGCGATGGCGTTCAGGACGATGACGATCGCAAGCGCGATTGCGCTGGCGCCCTCGCAGAAATCGGCGAGGCGCGTGAGCCCGCGACGCAGCGGCTCCATGCTCAGGATCCGAACCAAAATCGAACCCACCAAAATCGAACCAGCGTCAATTTTTTCCGCACGCGTCGCTCCGACAGATGAAAAAGTGGTTCCGTGTCCCGGTTGTTACGCCGCCCGCCGGATGATCGGCATGACCTCCTCGGCGAGCAGTTGCATCGAACGCTTCTCGAAATCCTTGCCGTCCCAGTCGTGCTGGGAGGTGACGAGACCGCCGAACGGACCGATCTCCTTGCGCAGCGCGATCAGCTGCTCGGCGACGCGTTTGGGACTGCCCCAGATCACGCGATCGGCGACGGCGCTCTCGGCGGTGAGCCGATCGTCGGGCATCGCCGCGTCGGGCTTCATGATCGCCGCGAAATTGAAGTGCTTCATCTGGCGGATCAGGTAGTCGTAATAGAAATAATACTGCCCCTTCGGATCGAAGGCGGCGTCGCGCGCCTCCGCGTCGCTCGGCGCGACGACGACGGTGCGGCCGAGGCGCCATTCCGTGCCGTCGGTCTTGCGGCCGGTCGAAGCGGCGCCTTCCTGCAGCGCCTGCCAATGCGTCTTCACCTGGTTCTTGTGGATGAAGGGCGCGGTGATCACGCCCCAGCCGCGCGCGCCCGCGGTCTTCACGCTCGAGGACGACGAACTCATCGCCGACATCGCGATCGGCGGATGCGGCTTCTGATAGGGCTTGGGCATCCAGCCGATACCGAATTCGGGGATCACGCTCTCCTTGAGCGACACGTCCCAGTACTTGCCCTTGATCTCGTAAGGCGGCTCCTGGTTCCAGATCTTGATCATCATGTCGATCGACTCGAGCACCATCGCCGGGCGCGCGGCGTGATCCTCGGTCTTGAACAGCTCGAAATCGCTGCGCAAGCCGCCGGGCCCGATGCCGAGCAGCAGGCGTCCCTCGCTCATGTGATCGAACAGCGCGACCTCGCAGGCGGCGCGCGCGGGATGATGCTGCGGCAGGTTGAGCACGCCGGTACCGAGCTTGATGCGCTTGGTCTGATGGATCGCCGCGGCAAGGAAGATCAGCGGATTGGCGATCGGTTCGGTGAGGCAGGACGCGTGCTCTCCGACCCACATCTCGTCGAAGCCGATCTTGTCGGCGTGGATGATGGTCGCGAGATCCTCCTTG
>JANNTF010000870.1:0-1653 GCA_031403455.1 Alphaproteobacteria bacterium
GCCGACGCGACGACCAGCGAGAACTGCACCAGGATCGGGCCCGCGATATTGGGCAGGATCGTGCCGAGCATGATGCGCGGCGCGCTGGCGCCCGCGGCGCGTGCGGCCTCGACATATTCGAGCGCGCGCGCCGAGAGAACCTCGCCATAGGTGACGCGCGCGAAGCCGGGCACGTAGAGGATCGACAGCACGAGCGTGAGTGTCCCGACGCCAGGCCCGAGCAAGGTGACGACCAGGAGGGCGAGCAGGATCGGCGGAAAGGACAGGATGACGTCGGTCAGCCGGATCGTCAGCAGCTCCGTGATGCCGCCGAAATAGCCGCCGACCAGGCCGATCAGGATTCCCACCACCCCGGCGATCAGCGCCGAGAAGATCGCGACACGCAGACTCGCGCGCGCGCCGATCAGCAGCCGCGAGAGCACGTCGCGGCCGAACTCGTCCTGTCCCAGCAGATGGGTCAGGGACGGGCCCGAGAGTCGCGTCGCCACATTCTGCGCGGCCGGATCATGCGGCGCGATCAGCGTCGAGAACAGCGCGAGCAGCAGGATCACGCCCACGAAGATCAGCGGCCAGACCAGTCGCTGGAAGCTCTGACTGCCGAGCGTGGCCGCCGCCATCGAACGCTCAGCCGTGCCGCACGCGCGGATCGAGCACCGCGTAGAGCAGGTCGACCACGAGATTGAGCAGCACGAACAGGGTGCAGATCACGAGCACGATGCCCTGCACCTCGGGATAGTTGCGCTGCTCGACGGCGCGCACGAGGTAGCCCGAGAGGCCGGGCCAGTTGAACACGTACTCGACCAGCACCGTGCCGCCGAGCAGGTTTCCCATCTGCAATCCGATCACGGTCACGACCGGGCCGAGCGCGTTGCGCACCACGTGCCGGCGGATGACCTGATCGTGCGGCAATCCCTTGGCGCGTGCCGTGCGGACCCACTCGCGATCGAGCGTTTCGAGCACGCTGGCCCGGGTCATGCGGAAGATGATCGTCGACAATCCAACCGCAATCGTCACGGCCGGCATCATGAGATTGATGAGATGCCGACCCGGATCCTGCGCCAATGCCACGTAGCCGCCGGCGGGAACCCAGCGCAGCGTCTGCGCGAAGAGCAGGATCAGCAGCGTGCCGAGCACGAAGACGGGAACGGATTGATTGAAGCTCGCGAAGGACGACAAGACCCGATCCGCCGGCGTGCCGCGACGCAACGCCGCCATGACGCCGAGCGGCAGGCCGAGCGCGATGGCGAGGACGCTGGCGGTGAGGATGAGCTCGAGCGTCCGCGGCAGCCGCCTGATGATCTCGTCGAGTACGGGATAGTCGTCGGTCAGCGAGGTGCCGAGATCGAAGCGCAGCAACTGACCCATGAATGCCAGATATTGAGTGAGCAGCGGCGCTTCGAGCCCGAGGCGTTCACGCAGCTCGCGGACCTGCGACGGGTCCGGCGCGACCCCGCCGGCCGAGAGCAGCAGCTCGGCCGGATCGCCCGGGATCATGCGCAGCACGAGGAAGATCAGCGTCGCTACCAGCCAGATCAGGCCGATCGCAACGCCGACGCGGCGGAGGATGTAGGTCATCGCGGGAGTCCGAAATCGTCGACACTCACCACCCCGCGTGCGCTATGCGCACGCTGCCCCTCCTCAAGATGAGGAGGG
>JANNTF010000871.1:0-10705 GCA_031403455.1 Alphaproteobacteria bacterium
CTGCACTGCCCGCTCACCGAGGAGACGACCGACATCATCGGCGCGCGGCAGCTCGCGCTGCTCCCCGCTGGAGCAATCGTGGTCAACACCGCACGCGGCGGGGTGCTCGATCTCGATGCGGTTCATGCGGCCTTGCAAGGCGGCCGCCTTGGCGGCGCGGCGATCGACGTGTTCCCGATCGAACCGATCGATCGCCGGCATCCGCTGCTCGCGGCATGGTCCGCGCAGGAGACCTGGCTGGACGACCGCCTCATCGTGACGCCGCATGCGGCGTTCTATTCGAGCGCGAGCATCCGCGACATGCGCCGGCTGTCGATGCTGACCGTCGTCGAGTACCTCCGACACGGGCGGCTGCGCACCTGCGTCAACGGCACGCCCGCGGATTGGCGCAGCCGGGCGCCGGCCTGATGCGGATGCGTCAGCCGCGCTGCGCGCGCCACGCGCGATAGGCCGCACGCGTCGAATCGTCGGGCGGGTAGGTGCCGGTCAGGTTCGCGCCGGCATTGATCCGCTCGAGGATGTAGACCTCGAATTCCTCGCGTTCGATCGCCGCGTCCACGACCTCCTGGACATGCGCAAACGGGATCACGACCACGCCGTTGCCGTCGCCGACCACCACGTCGCCGGGGAACACCGCGACGCCATCGCAGCCGATCGCGGCGTCGATCTCGGCGAAATGCAGGAACAGCGAGGCCGAGGTCGCCGCGTTGCCGCCGGCGAATACCGGCAGGTCGATCACCGAGATCGCTTCCCAGTCCGAGACGCTGGCATCGACCTCCACGCCGGCGGCGCCCCGCACCTTGAGGAACGTCGTCATGACGTCGCCGAAGATCGACGCGCGGGTGTCGCCGCCAGTGCCGATGACGAGAACCTCGCCCGGTTGGACCTGTTCGAAGGCGGGGCTCTGAAGGTCGCGGATCTGGCCGCTCGCGATGCGTTTCTTGAGGTCCTCGCGATTGGGGATCGCGCGCAGCGTCGTGGCGCGGCCGACGAAGCGCTTCGCGTGGGGATTGACCGGCTTCAGCATCCGCATGTGGTTGCTGCCGAGACCGCTCTTGCCCATCACGGAGTTCAGCGTCGGCACCGCGCAGCGTTTCAGCTTGGCGAGGAGGTCGGCGGCAAGCGGCGTCCGGCTCATGATCTTCCTTTTCGCGAGCGGGCAACCTCGCCCGGGGCCGCAATATTGCCGCCGACGCTGCGATCGGGCAATGCACGGGTGGCGCCGCCACCTTGAATTTCGACCTCGACGATCGCGATGCCGGTCGATCGGCGCGCGGCCTGCGTTGCGTCGTGACGTCGGCGCTGAACGCACTGGGAATGATCGTCAATCCGGGGTCATTGGCCGACCCGATGCGTCACCGTCGAATTTCTCCTTTTGCGGCGGCAATGCGCGCATGTTCAGGACGTCGCGAGCCTGATTTCATGCGGCCCCGGAGGTGTCTTGATCATACATTCGCGGCCGATCCCCAGTGCAGCGGCGTGCTCAGATGTCGGTTAGGCGACTTCGCGTGCGTGACGAATCCGAGTCGGATCCCGGCGCGACACCTGAGCCCGTTTCCGTGGAGCGCCCGAAGATGCGGTTGTGCTTGACCTGTCAGGGCGTTTTTCAAAGTGAATGGAGCGGCGAGCGGATTTGCTTGCGCTGCAAGACGAAGCTTGGCTGGCGACAAGGCCGGCATTGAGCTTGCACCGCGTCGGCACGCAGGGGTCGACCGCGGAAATAGACGGCAATCAACGATAAAACCCAAAACAGGAGACTCACATGAAGCTACCGGATTGGTTGAATCCCGCTCTCAAAGGTGCCGCTGGGGGCGCCGTCGTGCTTGCGATCGTGGGGTTCACGTGGGGCGGCTGGGTGACAGGCAGCACCGCGCGCCAGATGGCGACGGATCGCTCGCGCACCGATGTCGTCGAGGCGCTCACGACCTCGGTCTGTCTCGATCTGTCGAAGCGCGACCCGATGTCGGCGCAGAAGATCGTCGAGCTGAAGGCGGCGTCGTCCTACAGCCGCGCCGACCTCATCATGAAGAGTGGCTGGGCGACGATGCCTGGTACCACCGAGCAGAATCGCGACGTCGCATCGGCTTGCGGCGCGAAACTGTCGAGCTGAATTCGCGTGACCCGATCCAGGTGACCAAGTCGCGGTGTGGCGGATTGGTCGTCTGGATCGCGTGACCCGGGCGCGCGTCTATCGTCGCTGAATCAGATCCCATTTGTTGCCGTAGAGATCCAGAAACACGACGACTCTGCCATAGGCTTCGTCGCGCGGAACCTCCGTGAATCGCACGCCGCGTGCTTTCATGTACCGGTAGTCGGCCTCGAACTCGCTCGTGTGCAGGAACAGGAAGACGCGGCCCCCCGTCTGATCGCCGACACGCGCCAATTGTGCCGCATCCGCCGCCTTGGCCAGGAGAAGTGCTGCACCCCTGCCGTTCTCCGGCGCGACCACGACCCAGCGTTTGCCGTCACCGAGCGTCTGATCGTCGACCAGGGTGAAGCGCAGCGCATAGGTGAAGAACGCGATCGCCTCGTCGTAGTCGCGCACGAGCAGCGCGACCGACGCGATCGACCGATCCATCAACCCCTCGCTTGCCTGGGACCGCTCAGCGCGGCGCGCTGGCGATGTGGAATCCGCCGCCCGAGACATCGAGACAGCAGCCGCTGATGAAGGAGGCTTCATCGCTCAGCAACCAGGCGATCGGGGCCGCCACCTCGTCGGCCTGACCGGCGCGGCCGAGCGGGATCGAGGCGCCGACGGCGGCGACGAAGCTCGGATCGGCGAGCGCAGCCTGCGTCATGTCCGTGCGGATCACGCCGGGCCGGACGGCGATCACGCGGATGCCTTCGCGCGCGACTTCCTTCGCGAAGCCGATCGTGAAGCAATCGATCGCGGCCTTGCTGGCGGCGTAATGCGAATTGCCCGGCCGGCCGCCTATCGTCGCCGCCATCGACGAGACGTTCACGATCGTGCCGCCCTGGCCGCCTGCGGTCGTCGACATGCGACGCACGGCTTCGCGACAGCACAGCATGGGTCCGATCACGTTGGTCGCCATCACGCGAGTCAGCGCGGCGGCGTCGAACTCGGCCACGCGCTTATTGGGAATCCCGATGCCAGCGCTGTTGACCAGCGCATCCAAGCGGCCGAACGCGCGATCGACGCCGGTGAACAGGCGCTCGATCGAGTCGGGATCCAGCATGTCGCCTGGCAGGGCGATCGCCTTGGCCCCTTGACTGCTCAGCTCGCCGGCGAGCGCTGCCGCCTGATCGTCGCGGGTGCGGTAATTGATGGCGACGGACCATCCGCGCCCGGCGAGCAATCTCGCCGTCGCCGCGCCGATCCCGCTGGCGCCGCCCGTGATCAATACCGTCTTGGCCATGCTCTTCCTCCCCGTTGGACGCGCCGACGCGATACAAGAGCGCATGCGTCAGTCTCGTCCGTCCCGCCCGTCCAGTCCCCACCATGCCCGGCCCGGGCCGATCAGGGAATCTTCAACTCCACCGGCGCGCGCGACTCAAATCCCACCCGTACCGTCCAAGGAGTTCGCCGGGACGCGCGGGCCCCATACGCGCGAGTTCGTGCGCGTCGCCGGATTGCCCGCCGTGCAAGCGCTCTTCGCGCGCGACCCCGATCGCGTCGAGAGATTGTTTTTCTCGGCAGAGTTGCAGTCCGCCTCCGCGCCGATGACGACGGCGCTGGCGCGTCTGCGCAAACCATTTCGCGTGCTCCCTGCCGAGGAACTCGCCAAGGTCGCCGGCAGCACGATGCATGGCGGCATCGTCGCGATCGCGCAGCCCAAGCCTGCGGCGCGGTTCGATGCGTCCGAGGCCGCGCGCTGGGCGGCCAAGGAGCGCCTGATCGTGATCCTCGACGGCGTCTCGAATCCACACAATCTCGGTGCGATCGCGCGCACCGCCGCGTTCTTCGGCGTCGTGCACATGCTCGTCTCGGATCACGCGGCGCAAGCGATGCCGTCGGATGCGGCCTATCGCGTGGCGGAAGGCGGACTCGACTATCTGGATCTCGTCCAGGTGCGCGGGATCGTGCCGGCGCTGCGCCGGTTGAGCGAGTCGTTCCGGATCGTGGGGACGGGACTCGTGTCGGGCGCGCGCGCGCTCGCCACCGTGCCGCGCGACAAACCGATCGCGCTCGTGCTCGGCAACGAGGAGCGTGGTCTCGATCGCGCGACGCTTGCGCTGTGCGACATCGTGGCGACGATTCCCGGCAGCGGCCGCGTGCAATCGCTCAACGTCGCTGCCGCTTCGGCGATTGCCATTCAACTCTTCACGGCGTCGCGCTGAGGCTTAAGCCGAGCGGCACCGGCGTTACGCCGGCTGGGAGAATTTACAACCTGGGGTGACATCGCGTTTGCTCTTCGTGTCGAAGCGAAGGGGAGGGGGCGATGCGGGAGAACGAGGGTGTCAACGGACGGGTTGGCCAAGTGGCGTTCGGGGGAAGGCCACCGGCCATGCGCGCGCGGTCGATGGGGGCGATGCGCCGCCGCGCTGCCGGTCCGGATCTCGAACTCTCGCATCGCAACCATTTCCGTTTCGGCTACGACGGGAGCTGGTTCGGGGAACGTCCTTCGCCGTTCGCAAGCTGGGCGGTCGGCTATGGCCGCGCGCCGTATTTGCCCGTGGATTGGCGCGCGGCGTGCCTGGACACCGCGCGCCTGATTCGCGCGGCGACGGAGCTCGATCTCTGGGTGCTGTTCTCCGGCGGCCTCGACAGCGAGGTGGTGCTGCAGGCGTTTCTCTTCGCCGGCATTCCGGTGCGCGCGGCGATCACGCGCTTCGCGGGCGATTTGAATCGGCATGACATCGGCTATGCGATCAAGTTTTGCGAGACGCATCAGGTCGGGTACCGGCTCCTCGACCTCGATATCGAGCGCTTCATCCGATCCGGCGACGCGATGGACTACGCGGCGCGCACGCACTGCGTGCAGCCGCAGCTCCTGCACACGATGTGGGCGATGGACCAGATCGAGGGCTATCCGATCCTGGGCTCGGGCGAATGCTACTTCGAGCGGCGTGTCGCTGAGACGCGCGCGCCGGGGCAGCCGGCGTCGGGCGACGGGGTCTGGGAGATGCTTGAAAAGGAGCGCATCGCCAGCTGGTACCGCCATCTCCAGGCTCGCGAGCGGCCGGGCTGCGCGGGGTTCTTTCAATACGACCCCGGCAACATGCTGGCCTTCCTGCGTGACCGATTGGTGGTCGCGCTCTGCAGCGATCGCATCGTCGGCGCCACGGAATCGAGTGCGATCAAATCCGCGATCTATCGGCAACATTTCCTGCTCGAGCCACGACCAAAATTCCATGGCTTGGAGAACGTGATGTGGCTCGACGACGAATTGCGACCCGCGCTTCAGCGTGCGTTCGGGGCGCATGACGCGATCGCGCGCACGAGCTACACGCAACTGCTGCAGGATCTCACACCATGATCGCCACCGATCTCGATCGCGCGCCGCTGCCGCCGCTGAGCGCGGAGCACACAAGCTCCAATCATTTTCGCTTCGGCTACGATGCGCAGGATTTCTCGGCGCGGCAGAGCGGCGCCGCGCGCTACTGGACCGAGTATGGCCGACCGTCGCGCGGGCATCGCGATTTCGCCGCGGAGCTCGAGACGGCGCTGGGCGAGATCGCCACGCGCCACGGGCGGATCGGCATCGCCGCGAGCGGCGGGCCGATCAGTCGCGCGGTGGCGTTCCTCGCCGAGCGGATGAAGCTCGACGCGGTCATCACGCGCATCGAACTCGACGGGGTGAGCGCGCCAGCCTTGGGCGGTGGCCTGCCCATCGTGACGCATACCCATCGCTTCGACAGTTTCGCCGAGTTCGCTCAATCTTTCGCGGCGCGTACGGGCTGTGGCGATGCGTGGGTCGCGCTGGCCGCCTTTCATGCGGCCCAAGCCGCCGCGCCGCTGATCGCGGATCATGGCGAGTTGCGCCTGCTCGACAACGGCATCGACGAACGGCTGGAGACGGCCGTTGCGCCGCCCAATCTGTGTCTCGTCGACAACGAGGCCTTCACCGCCCTCGACCGCTGGCTGATCGCCGAGGGCCGCGCCGGTGTGCCGCAATTCCTGCGCTGGTCGCCGGAACTCATGGCGGCTCAACTCGACTCGTTGCCGATGCGCGCATGGGCGGCGGCCGCCTCGGCGGATGATGCGACGGTTCGCAGCTGGACCAACCGCGCCGCCCGTCGCGCCCTGTGGCGACGCAGCTTTCCCGCGCTCGACCTGAAGGTCGATACGCGTGCCGCTTGGGCCGACGCCACATTGCGCCGGCGCATGACCGAGCTGTCGCGCCGCATGCGGCGACTCAGCCCAGGCTGCGGCATGCAGCACGTCATTCCGCTGCATCGCCTGGCGGCCCGCTTCGCGCTCGATCTCGGCGTTCCGCTCGGTGAGGGCGCGGCCGTCTATGGTCGCGTCGCCGAAGCGCCCGCCGCGGTGGCCGGGGGCGTGTCGTGACGGCGCGTGCGGTCGCGCCGGCGGCCGTCGCGGCGCATGCCCGACTGCGCTTCGTGATGCTGCGATTCGCGCAGTGGCGGCAGGAGATCGCACCGCTCTGGCACATGGAGGGCTCGACGCGCTTCATCTCGCCGCTCGTCAATGGCTATGGCCAGTTGCAATACGCCGGCGCCGAATTGGTGACGCGCGTGCGCATGATGCCGCTGGCGGCCGAGCTCGACGGTGCGCGTATTGCCTGGACGTCGATCTACAACATTTCCGACGAGGCGCTGCGGCTACGCGGGATCTACGTGCTGCCGGCATGGCGCTCCAACGGGATCGGCCGCGCGCTGGTCGAGCATGCGCTGAGCCATTGGCCCGACTCGTTCGATCGCGTCTTCCTCTATGCCCGCTTGCGCAATGTCGAGATCTATCGCCGTTGGGGATTCGATATCGTGCCGGGGCATGCGCCGCGTACCCATCGCATCGGCGGCCGCGCGGGCGAGGACCGCATCGTTCAGATGAGTCGGCGGCGCAGCGCGGCCGCGCAACGCTGACCGCTCGCGCCCCGCTATGTTGGTGAAATTCCGCCGCATTTCAGCCGCATCTGGTTTATACCCCTGGCATCTTCGCATTTCGCGCCAAGAAGAAAGGGGCTTTCGCTCTCATGCGCCTTCCGATCGACTCTCTCACGACGCCCGACTCTCCCGCCGCTCCCGCCGCGCTCGGCCACATCGCACGGCGCCGCGGCCTTCCGTCGCTGCTCGCCCTGGCGCTGGTCACGACTCTGGGTTTGGCGGCATGCAGCACGACCGATGGTTCCGGAAGCGGGACGAGCAGCGACAGCTCCACCAGCGGTGCCGGTCGCGCCGGCGCCGATGCACGCGGCGTGTCGGGCCGGGCCCTGACGGGCGATCAATTGCGCGAGGCGCTGGCGCGTGAAGGCGTCTCCGACCGCGTCCTCTTCACCTACGATTCCGCCGAGCTGAGTCCCGAAGCGCGGACGATCGTGGAGAAATGGGCGCGCGTGCTCACCCAGAATGGCGGCACCAAGATCATGATCGAGGGGCATTGCGACGAGCGCGGCACGCGCGAGTACAATCTGGCGCTCGGCGAGCGCCGGGCCGTGGTGATCCGCAACTACCTCGCCAGCCTCGGCGTCAACTCGCCGGCCATCCAGTCGATCAGCTATGGCAAGGAGAAGCCCGTCGTCATCGGCTCGACCGACCAGAGCTGGGCCCAGAATCGCCGTGGCGTGCTCGCGGTCGAGTAACCGACCGGGATCTGTTTCCAAATATTCCGGCCCACGAATAGACTCGTGGGCGACATGGCGCGTCATCGCATCTCCGCAACAATCACCCTCGACGACGAAATTCTCGTCGTCGAGGGCGTGCGCGCGTCGGGACCCGGCGGGCAGAACGTCAACAAGGTTTCGAGCGCGATCAGCCTGCGGCTCGATCTGGCTCTCGTCGCCGGCGTCGATGCGGGCATGCGCCTGCGCCTGGCTCGGCTCGCCGGGCGGCGTCTGACCGAGGACGGCATCCTCGTCATCAAGGCGCAAAGCCTGCGTACGCAATCCGGCAATCGTGCGGACGCCATCGCGCGCGTCGTCGAGTTGCTGCGCGAAGCGGCCATCGCACCACGCAAGCGCGTGCCGACGCGGGTCTCGCGCGGCCAACGCCTTCGTCGCCTGGAGGGCAAGCGCCTGCGCAGCACGGTCAAGAAATCCCGCCGGACCGGTTCAGAGGAAGCATGAGCGCGCTGATCGAGTTCTTGCGGGGCCACGGGCGCGATGGGGCGGGGCGTCGTCTGGCGGATGTCTGGGCGATGAACGACGCCGAGCTCGAGCGCCACCATGATTTCATCCAGTGGATGTTCCCGCTGGATGAGCGCAGCGGCGCCGCACCCGACGCGCCGATCCTCACCGCCGAGGATTTTCTGGTGATTGGCCGCGAGTCGGCGATTCGCGCGAATATCCGCCGCTCGCTCGACCGCATGCTCGGTTTCTACGGCTTCCAATGGGATTCCGAGCGTCAGCGACTGCGGCTCGGATCGAATTTTCCGCAACAGGCCGCCAACTGGCTCGCGACCGACAATCACAATTTCCTGCGCATCACGCGCATCCTGAAATGCCTGATGCTGATGGGCGAGCAGGAGCGCGCACGCGCGTTTCTCGGCGCCCTCGAGGGCATCGCGAAGCAAGGCTATGCGCGCATCATCGGCGCCACCAGCCTGGAGCTGTGGCGCAAATCGGTCATGCGGCGTCCCGACGCCTGATCAGCTCAGGGCGAAGGACAAGGCGACATCGCGATGGCGCAGCAGGCGCGTCGCGCAATCGAAGCTCATCAGATCCTCGCCAATCACGAGGGGGCCGCGCCACGTCGCGCGGATTTCGGCGACCAGCGCCGCGCGGTCGAATCGCGTCGGCACGAAATGGTTGAGCACGAGGAGCTTGGCGTCGGCTTCGCTGGCCACCTGGCCCACCCGATCCGACAGCGTGTGATAGCTCGCGACGTTGCGCATCCCCTCGGGCGAGCGGCCGGGAGCCGGCTTCATCTCGCGATGGATGAAGCATTCATGGACCAGCGCATCGGCGCCGCGCGCCGCTTCGATCAATCCTGGGCAATAGGCGGTGTCGCCGGAGAAGGCGAGCTTCGCGCCACCCGCCTCGAACACGAATCCGAAGGCGATGGCGACGGGTTGATGCGCGACGGCGACGGCGGTGATCCGGATCTCGCCGTCGTCCCAGATCCGGCCTGCCTCGATTTCGAACACTTCGATTTCGAAAGCGGCAATCGATGGCCGTTTTTCATGCGCGATGCGCTGCGCCCGTTCGATCGACCACAGCTCCATCGTCATCTCGACGAAACGCCGGGTACCGGGCGGGCCGAAGACACGCTGCGGTCGAGCGCGCCCCTGATGCCAGCTGGAGATCACGAGCTGATAGAAATCGACGAGATGATCGGTATGCAGATGCGTGAGGAGCAGCGCATCGAGCGTCGCGCCCGGCGTGCCGGCCGCGACCAGGCGCTGCGTCACGCCGGATCCGCAATCGATCAGGAAGGAGCGGCCGGCATGGCGAACCAGGTTGGACGGTCCGAGACGATCGGGGTCGCATTGCGGACAGCCGGTACCGAGCAGAACGAAATCCATGGCAATCACTCCTGACCTGCTGTCTCGCAGCTTCGCGTGAAGATTGCCAACGGCCAAGTCGCGACCTGCGTGATTGGCAAGCGCCGACCGGGGCTGGTAGCGTCCGATATCGTTCGCGGTGTCGCTCGGTCGGCGCCGGGAACTCAAAACCAAGGAGACAGGGGATGCAGCTCGATCTGGGACGGCGCGGCGTATTGGCGGGTGCGGCCGGCGGCTTGGCGATCTCGTCGCTGCCGATGGCGATGGCGCAGCAACAGGATCTGATCGTCAACGGCTATGGCGGCTCGTGGGAGAAATTCTGGCGCGAGGGCCTGCTGCCGGGCTTCGAGGCCGCCAGCGGTATCAAGACCAAGTACGACAGCGGTCTCGCGCGCACCTGGACCGCGAATCTGCGCGCCTCGGGTCCGGAAAAGCCGCCCTACTCGTTCATCATGATGAACGAGATCTTCGCGGCGCTGCTGCGCGGCGAAGGATTCTTCGAGTCCTGGCCGGAGGCGAAGGTCCCCAATCTCAAGGACGTTCACCGCGACGCGAAGCTCAAGGACAACAACGGCGTCTACGGCATGGTCTCGCCCATCGGCATCGGCTATCGCACGGACATGGTCAAGACCAAGCCGACTTCCTGGAAGGATCTCTGGGACAACCCCGAGTTCAAGGGGAGGATCGGCATGTACCAAATCCAGAATTCGGCGGGGTACATGTTCCTGATGCTGGCGTCGAAGATCTTCGGTTCGGGGCCGATGGATTTCGATGCTGGATTCCGCGAGATCCAGAAGCTCAAGCCGTTTCCGCAGGTCGATTTCTCGGGGACGATGGGCCAGCTGATCACGCGCGGCGAGGTCGCGGTCGGGATCCTCGATCTGCCCGAAGTGATCCGTCTGCGCAACGCGGGCGCGCCCGTCGATTTCGTTGCGCCAAGCGAGGGCATGTTCATGTTCGAGCAGAGCTTCAATCTGCTCAAGAACGGCTCCAACAAGGATGGCGCCTGCAAGTATTTCGACTATGTGCTCAGCGCGCCGATCCAGAAGCTGAGCGTGGAGCAATTCTTCATCACGCCGGTCAACACCACCGTCGCGATTCCGGACTCCCTGAAGGACAAGATGC
>JANNTF010000872.1:0-7772 GCA_031403455.1 Alphaproteobacteria bacterium
TGCTGCATCGGCATCTGCTGTGTCGGCACCTGCTGCATCGGCACCTGCTGTGTCGGCACCTGCTGTGTCGGCATCTGCTGCGCCGGCACCTGCTGTGTCGGCATCTGCTGCATCGGCATCTGCTGCATCGGCATCTGCTGCATCGGCACCTGCTGCATCGGCATCTGCTGCATCGGCATCTGCTGCATCGGCGCCTGCTGCGCTTGCATCTGCTGTGGCGGCGGTGATTGCATGGGCATATCCATCATGGCCGATGCGCTTGTCGCGGTAGCCCCCATGAATGCGAATATGAAGGGAAGGCGAACATAGAATCGCGTCGGATTGGTCATGAATGGCGCTCCTTCGATATGATGTCGTAGCGTGGCAACTGCGTCGACCAGGGCCCCACCCACCGCCAACATTTCCTTTTCCGAAGCATGAGGTCGATTTGTATCGAGAGTGTATCTGCTTTGTTTCAGATTGTTGCAGATCCAGTGGCAGAGTGTCGCAGATCAGCAGCGCCGAGCCCTAGTGGACTGTTCAAGTTCGTTGAGAGGGGGCGGAAACTACATAGAACCGCTACAACAATGGCTGATGCTAAATTGAGCCCGCGGCGAGCACCGATAGGCTCTTTGCACTATTCTGCGTCGGTCCGTTGCTCGCATTTGCTTCGGACAAGAGCCGACGCGTGCTCTACGGTGTCGCAGATCAGCAGCGACGTGCGCTAGGCGGGGCGAGACCCCGAGCTTTGGGCCGATTTGATCTGCTATTCGTATTGTGATGGCGCGTGATGTATTTGGAATGCCAAACTCACTACTTATTCGACAGCCCATCTTGTTCGACAACTCATCGATCTCTGGCAAGGATGTCTAATGATCGACAGCGTGCACTGTGCGCTTGTGTGAAAGCATCCCGTTCGTTGGCGTCGTGCATCACCCGACGACACCCATACAGGCGCATTGCCGATGCCAACACATGTTGCAACGGGTAGAATGAAACGACGGTCGAGAAAGGAACAGGACAATGATGAACCGAACGCTTGGCAAAACGATTGATCGCCTGGAAATTTCTCGAAAGTTCATGAAAGCCGGCGTCGTTGATGAACGCGAGGTCCGGGGCGCAGCTGGATTGACGCTGGTATTCGGCGCCGTCGCGTTCGTCTACGCGTATTTTTCCAAAGAATACGTGCCTATCAAGCTTGTCTCTGCGTTGTTCTTTGTGGAGTTCTTCATTCGCGTCACCTTGGGATTCAAGTACAGCCCAGTCGGCCAATTGGCAAAGTTGCTGACCTGGGGACAGCCGCCGCACTGGGTCTCTGCCAAGCCCAAGCGCTTTGCCTGGAGCCTGGGCGTGGTGATGTCTCTGGCAATGGTTGTAATCACCAATGCCGACATTCGTGGCACGCTCCCTCTGACCATCTGCTTGATATTCACGACCCTGATGTGGCTCGAAGCCGTACTGGGTCTGTGCCTGGGCTGCGAGATTTACCGAATGATGGTTCTGCGCGGATGGATCGCCAGGGATGACGCGTTTGAAGTCTGCAGCAGCGGCGCGTGTGCCACTGAAGACCAGCGCTAGCTGGCGACTCAACCCAGGGAGTGAAAACTCTATCTCCCATGGCCCAGGATGTTTACCGGCGATGGCTGGCCCATTTCGCGATATGCCTGAAATCGCTCTCGCCGGAAAGAATGCAATCGCGACAAGAAATGGGCTGGAGACTCCGATGAATCTCAAGGATATGACTTGTTTCACCGACATCTCCCGCGTGCGCGAGCGCATTGTGGGCATCGATCGGCGCGTGCCGGTGCTCGATGGGTCACTGCGGCCGTACGTCAATCTGGACAACGCCGCGAGCACCCCGGTTCTTTGCGAGGTGCTGGAGACCGTCAACTGCTTCATGGAATGGTATTCACCGGTGCACCGCGGCACGGGCTTCAAGAGCCGCGTGGCGACCCAAGCCTACGAAGACGCGCGCGGGATAGTTGCGGCGTTCGTTGGCGCGAATCTGCGCGATCACGCAGTTATTTTTGGCAAGAACGCGACGGAAGCCATCAACAAGCTGTCCTACAGATTACCGCTCAGGCCTAATGACGTGGTGCTCGTTTCGTTGCTCGAGCATCACAGCAATGACCTTCCGTGGCGCGCGCGGGCCCGCGTAAAGCACATCGGTACGGATGCGCAGGGTCGATTGGACGAGGATGATTTCGACCGCCTGCTGATTGAGCATGCTGGCCGGGTCAGGCTGGTCGCTGTCAGCGGCGGCTCGAACGTCACGGGGTGCATGCCGGATATCCGCCGACTGGCGGTGAAGGCCCACGCGGCAGGCGCTCAGATCCTGGTGGATTGCGCTCAGTTGGCGCCGCATCGCGGCATGGCGATCGGCGCGCTCGACGATCCGGCCCATCTCGACTACGTGACTTTCTCCGCGCACAAGATGTACGCGCCGTTCGGTACGGGCGTACTGATCGGGAGGCGGGATACTTTCGAGCACGGTGAGCCGGAATTCCGCGGCGGCGGCACGATTGAGTTCGTATCAGTTGATTCTGTCGCATGGGCTGGCGTGCCGGCTCGCGACGAAGCGGGTACGCCCAACGTGGTCGGCGCCGTGGCGCTGGCCGCGGCGATGATTGCGTTGCAACGCATAGGCATGGACAATATCGCCCGCCATGAGAGCGCCCTCACCGCCTACGCGCTGGAACGCATGGCGCAAATCGACGGGCTTCGTCCATACGGCGATTGCGATCCACTGAACGCGGCCAATCGCCTGGGCGTGATCCCGTTCAACCTTGGCAATCTCTCCCATTTCCTGGTTGCAGCGGTTCTGAGCGCGGAATATGGCATCGGCGTGCGCAATGGCTGTTTCTGCGCTCAACCCTATCTCACGCATCTACTCAGCATGAGAAAGGACGATGCCTTACAAATCCGCGCGAATTTGGCTGAGGGCGATCGCAGCCATTTTCCGGGCATGGTCAGAATCAGTTTCGGCATGTACAACACGACCGACGAAGTGGACATGCTCGTCGCAGCGCTTGGCACAATCGCCCGCGGCGAATACCGGGGCAAGTACGTCCAGGAACGGGCGAGCGGGGAGTATGTGGCGCAAGGCTGGTCGCCCAGTCTAGCGGCGTATTTCAAATTGCAAGCCCACGTTTCCCAGCCCATCCGAGTCTCGGGAGACGCCCCTTTGATCGCCAAAAGATCGACCAATGCTCAGCGAATGGGCCCAGGCTACGGCCCCGGGAATCCCCGGGACCACTGAAGCTGGTCACGTCGATCAGCCCCGCCGGTCCGGCGACCGCCACCCTCCCCATGCGCACGCGCCGCCGTCCTCAGTGCCGAGGCGATCGTCGCCAGGCGAAACCGCTTGCAGCCGACCCAGCAGCACCACATCCGAGAATGACACCAGACCCGCCGCCTTCCGCCCGACCGCCGTCCTGCGCAGCGACAGATCCTTCGCGCCGTAGATCTGCGCCAGGCGTCTGCGCAATCTTTTGGGATCAAGGGGAACTTTTTCCAAATCGATGTGTTGAAGCATAGTTGGGTGAGAAGCCGATGTCTGGTGTCTGGCCAACGTCACCGCACTCAAAAAAGGAAAGTGATCATGAGAAGCTATCGTCTTCTTCCTGCCGCCGCGTTCATGATGCTTGCCATTCCCGCGGCCTACGCGACGCAACATGCAACCCCAGAACAAATGCAGCAGCGCTTCCAGCAGATGCAAACGATGATGGACCAGGCGCAACAGGCGAAGACCCCCGCCGAGCGGCAGGCACTCATGGCGGAGCATATGACGACGATGCGGGAGCAGATGGCCGCCATGCGGGGCATGATGGGACAGGGCGAATCGATGGGTCAGCACGTGCCGATGATGCAGCAGCGCATGAACATGATGCAGCAGATGATGGAGCACATGATGCAGGGGCAGCAGCTTATGATGAGCCCCGCCCGATAGCGGCGCGCCAAAGCGATCGGTTTACGTTATGGCGTCTTGGGTCCGCAGGATGTCGCGGGCTGTGCAAAAAGGGCGGCCTGAAATCCTTCCGTATCCAGCGGCGCAATAGAGATGAGTGTGGGCTGCCGATGTCCCGCAGGACCCTCTCGGGACCCTCTCGGTCACGTGCTCATCACGACGATCGGACTTTCTGACTTCCAATAAACGCAGTGACCGTGGAAGGCGCTGCGCGCTGGCAGATCGCATCGAACCGGGATCCTCAAAATAGTGATCCGTGAAGATTAGGGGTCGGCGGAAAACCGGCTCAGGGGTCTCAGGGGTCGAGGCTTCTCTGACGAAGGAAACTTAGTGTGTTGAGGCTTCACCGGATTGGAGCCGGTGTCTCCACCATCACCGCACGCAAACAAAGGAAAATCGATCATGAAACGTCATCGCATTCTGACCGCCGCCGCGTTCATGGCGCTTGCCATTCCCGCGGCCTACGCCGCCCAGCATGCCACTTCAGGACAGATGCAACATGGAATGGGGGATGGCACCGGCTCCACGATGTGGAACATGGGATGGGGTGGATCGGGTGGCTGGGGCGGATTGCTGTTAGTTGTGCTCGTCGTCCTCGGCGTCGCCGCGCTGGCCAAGTATCTGATGTCGAACAAACGCGGATAGTGGCCGAAAGGAAGAGATCATGTCGTACTATCTCGGGAAAGTGCTTCCCATCGCTTTCGACGCGGCTGTAGCCCGCACAATAGATGCCCTGAAGAAGGAAGGTTTCGGCGTCCTCACCGACATCGATGTCAAGGAGACGTTGAAGAAGAAGATCGGAGTCGACTTCCCCAGCTACCGAATCCTCGGCGCCTGCAATCCGGCACTCGCCTATGAAGCTCTCAAGCTCGAGAGCAAAGTCGGCACAATGTTGCCCTGCAATGTCGTGGTCCACGACGCCGGTAACGGCCAGACCGAAGTGGCCGCCATCGATCCGGTCGCCTCTATGCAGGCGATAGACAATCCAGAGCTGAAACTTGCCGCCGAGCAAGTCCGCGCGAAGCTCGAAAGGGTGATTGCAACACTGTGACCCGCGAGCATAGGGGTGAGCGAAATATGGTTTGAGGGTGTTGCCCGGACATGCCGTCGAGCCCGGACGATGTGAAGAGGGAGTAGGGTTATGACCAGAGATCTATCGAGACGCGCGGCGCTGACACTCGGTGCCGGGATGGCGGTCGTGGGTATCCATCGGCCGAGCGCACATGCCCAGTCCCATGGAATCACGCGCCTGCGCGCGACCACGCGAACGATCGACGTCAACGGGCGGGCCGCATCGGTGCTGGGTCTGCTCCGCGACGATGGCGGGCATGGAATTGAGCTGGGCCCGAACGAGCGCTTTCGCGTCGGGCTGGTGAACGATCTCGCCGAGCCGACAATCGTTCACTGGCACGGACAGATCCCACCGATCATGCAGGATGGCGTGCCGAACAATCCTCTTCCGACGCTGCGGCCCGGCGAGGAGCGACGCTTCGATTTTCCTGCGTATCCCGGCACGCACTGGATGCATGCGCATATTGCGGACCAGGAGATGCGCCTTCTCGCCGCGCCCCTTATCGTCCGCTCTGCAGCGGATATGCGGGCTGACCGGCAGGAGGTGGTGCTGCTCCTCAAGGACTTCACGTACACCTTGTTGGCGGAACACGTCGCGGGTCTGAATCGCGAAGGTGCTGCCGCGGCGCAGGGCCGTGGCCAGCAGGGCCGTGGCCAGCAGGGCGCGAAGATGCCGCCGATGGCCGGGATGCCAGCGGCACAGCCAATGGCCATGGATCTCAACGATATCGAGTTCGACGCCTACCTGGCCAACTACCGCACCCTGAGCGATCCCGAAATCGTGCGTGTCGAGAAATCCGGGCGCGTGCTGGTGCGCGTCATCAATGCCGCGTCTGCGACCGTCTTCCGCCTCGACCCCGGCGCTCTTCCGGCGCAGATCGTTGCGGTCGACGGCCAGCCGATCATTCCCGTTGCGGCACGGGGCTTCGCGCTCGCAATGGGCCAGCGGGCCGACCTGCTGCTCGAAGTGCCGCGCGACGGCGGAAGCTTCCCCGTGCTGGCGCTACGCGAGGGCGCCCGCCAGCGCACCGGCATCATTCTCGCCACGCAAGGCGCGCCGATCGCACGCGTCGCAGCGGAGAGCGAGGTCGATACGGCGGCCTACGATGCCAGGCAGGAGGCGTTGCTCGCGGCGCAACAGCCACTCGTCGTTCGGCCGGTCGCCCGGCGGCTGGAAGTGACGCTGACCGGCACGATGTCCCCGTATGTCTGGTCGATCGACGGCAGACCCTGGGGCGAGCACCGCGCGCTCGACGTGACGCGCGGCGAGCGCGTCGAGATTGTGATGGTCAATCAGACGATGATGGGCCACCCGATGCACTTGCACGGGCATCATTTCCAGGTCACCGAGTCCGGCGGTCGCCGCATCGCCGGGGCCATGCGTGATACGGTTCAGGTGCCGCCGATGGGCCGGGTTGCCGTCGCGTTCAATGGCGGCGAATCGGCACGGTGGGTCTTCCACTGCCATCACATGCTGCATCTGGCGACCGGCATGATGACCGAACTGGTGGTTGCAGCTTGAATCTTCTGGCGTGCGTGATGAGCCTGTCGTGCTTGTGCCGCGCCGTGCGCTATGCGTGTCTCTCGTGCGATACCCGCGCGATCGTCCATTAAAAGTGCCGAAACGGGTTCTCAATGCTGCGGCGTATCCGAAACGAACGGCTCATCAGGTTCGTCGTCGCGAGCACGCCGCGAGAGCAGGCCGTTATCGTTGCAGCCAGCGCAACCCTATTGCCGTTCTACTACCTGTCACTCGAATTTCCCAAGCTGATCGTCAACAGCGCGCTTTCGATCGTGCCGCCGCATTTCCCTCACGTGATCCGTTTCGTGGATTGGGAGATCGCGACCGTTGGTCAACTGACCCTTCTCCTGCTCTATTGCCTCGGCCTCCTTGGCGTTCAGCTCGCGCACGGTCTCGTGAAGCTGTTCATCAATGTCTACAAGGCCGTCGCTGGCGAACGCGTCCTTCTGCGGATGCGACGTGCGCTCATCAACTCTGTGGTGAGTTCGGATCGCCGACCCGTCTCGGCCCACGCTCGCGAGGGCAGGATCATCTCGATCATCACGGCTGAGCTCGAGCCGCTGAGCGGCTTCGTCGCGAATGCAGTCGCCACGCCCGTGTTTGAAGCCGGTCTCCTGGTTACTGCGTACGTGTTCATCTTCCAGCAAAATTCCCTGGTTGGAGCCGCCCTCCTCGTTCTTTACCCCATCCAACTCTTTGTCGTTCCTCGCCTTCAGGAGCGCCAGACCCGCTTGGAAGCTACACGCGTTGATCATGTACGAGCGCTGGGCGATTTAGTCCCGGTCCTTATGCGGACGGCCAAAGTCCCGGAACGAAGCGAGCCATCAAGTTTCGAGCAACTCATCGCCAACATCTACGATACCCGGAGGGCCTTCTATCGAACCAAGTTCTTCATCAATTTTTTGCTCAATGTTTTCGGTCAGTTCATCGTGTTCGGGATCTATCTCTACGGTGGCCTCCTCGTCGTGCGAGGTGAGCTGTCTGTCGGCTCCCTCATCGCCGTTGCAGCAGCCCACAAGGATCTCCTCGCGCCTTGGAAGGAACTCCTCGATTTCTGGCAAGAATACCGGAGTTCAGATAACAAGCTGAACCAGGTGCTTACGGGAATTGGCCAGGATGGCCGAGGGCTCGACTTCCTGGCTCTTCTGAAATCGGGTTGAAAAATGTTTGAGCGATGTGGGGTGGCGTGATCCGAGATCGACATGTGGACGCCGCCAGACGCGTGGCCAGCTC
>JANNTF010000873.1:0-1777 GCA_031403455.1 Alphaproteobacteria bacterium
GCAGCGAGGCCAGGCTGGCGCCCGGATCGAGCTCGACGAACACATCGAAGAAGCCCGCGACGATGAACGGCGCGGTTCCGGTCGTGTGATCGAACCGGATCTTGAGCCGATCGCCCGGCGCGGCCGCGGTGATGTCGTTGAGCAGGCTCATCAGCGTCGCCGCGACGTCGGTGTTCTGCACGACATTGCCGAAATCGAGCGTGAAGCTGTTGATCCCGCTCGTCAGCGCCCCTGCCCCGCCGAGCTTGTTGAGCCCGGGCTTGGCGATGTTGTTGACGACGCCCTGCAGCGCGACCTGCTGCGACAAGGCCGCGTCGGCCATGTCGGGGTTGCTCGACAGAAAGTTCAGCGTCGCATTGCCGCCAAAGGTTCCGGCCGCGCCCGTATTCAGCGCGAAGCCGTAGGCCGCGTTCTGCGTCGCACCCGCCGCGAGGCCCGCACCCGTCAGCGCGCCGGCCGCGGGGCCAGCGCCGGTGAAGCCAGCCACCGCCGTCGGCGCGCCATTGCCCTTGAGCACATCGGTGAGTGCGGCCGCGGCGCCGTTGGTCACGTCGACATTGACCGGCCCGACCACGTCGCCGACGCGGCGCAATCCGAAATTCACGCTGGCTTGCGAGAGCTGCGCCACCGCCGGCGCGTAGACCTTGCCGGTGAGATTGACGCTTTGCGTGCCGAGGCTCGCATCCGCGAGGCCCGACGTGCCGGCGCCGGTCGAAGCCAGATCGATCGTGAGAGCGCTGGAGAAATTGCCGGCCGTTGCCGTCGACAGCGTGACAGCCTGCACTTCCGAATTGCCCGCAGCAACCACGATGGTGGTTCCGCCGCCGCCGCCACTGAACGGCGCGGGTGTCGCGCCTATCGTCGCTTTCAGGCTCTCGCTGAAGCCGTCGGCCGCGGCGCCGTTGGTGAGCGCGAGATTGGCGCTCGCGGCCGCATCACCGACACGACGCGACGCCAGGGCGACATTGGCCGGCACGCTCGCCTGCGCCAGACGGAAGACGTTGCCCGAGACCGTGACGTCCTGCGGCGCGAGAGCCGTCGTGATGCCGCTGTTGAACGTGCCGTCCGACGTCATGGACACGCGCGCGGTCCCAGACTTCGCACCGGCCGTCGTCGTATCGAGACCGACCGTGAAGCTCGTATTCGGAGCCGCGCCCGCCGCGACCAGGATCGGCGCGCCAGAGGCCGTCACGCCCACCGCGCCGGGCTGCAGCGCGATCGACGCCTGCAGGCCTTCGCCCACGGCCGTAAGGTTGCTCACCGATAGATTCTGCGGCGCCACCACATCGCCCAAGCGCTTGTTGCCGAATGCCACGTTCGTCGGCGCGACCTGGCCTTGCGCCAGATCACCGACGCTCAGCGTCACATTCGCCGAGAGCGGAACGCTCTGACCGGCGAGGTTCGTATTCGCGAGGCCGCTGATCGTGCCGTTCGAGACGAAGTTCAGCGCCGTGCTGGCCGTGAAGGTGCCGACCGCACTGGTATCCAAGGCGATCGTCATCGCGCTGGTGTTCGACAGCCCCGATGCGAGGTTGGTCACCAAGCCCGAGGTCGTGAACTTCGCTGCATCCGCGCCGGTCACCAGACCGAAGCTCGCGTTCAGCCCCTCCTGGAACAGATCGCCGACCACGCCGGCGTTGGTGATCGTCAGCGCCCGGCTCTGTACCGAGTTGCGCAGCACGTTGCCGAAATTCACCGCCGCAACCGAGGCCGCATTCGCCAGCGCGTACACGTTGCCAGACACCGTGATCTGCTGGCTCGTCAGATTCGCCGCAGC
>JANNTF010000874.1:0-3109 GCA_031403455.1 Alphaproteobacteria bacterium
CGACTTGCCCGCGCCGTTGCTGCCGAGCAGCGCGACGATCTCGCCGGCCATCACATCGAGGTCGACGCCGCGCAGCACCTCGACCGCACCATAGCCCGCATGAAGTCCGCGCACCTCAAGCATGGGTTCGGGCCACGCCGAGCCGAGCGGCCGCGCCGTGGCCGAGTTAGGCCTCGACGACACGCGCATCCCCGGCGATCTCGCTCGGCGTGCCACGCGCGATGATGCGTCCCTGGTTGAGCACATGGACGCGCTCGGCGAGACTCATCACCGCCTGCATCACGTGTTCGATCAGCAATATCGTCACGCCCTGCGCACGGATGTCGCGCACCACGCCGACGATCTCGCCGATCTCGGTCGGGTTGAGGCCGGCCATCACCTCGTCGAGCAGCAGCAGCCGTGGCTTGGTCGCCAAGGCACGCGCAAGCTCCAATCGCTTGCGTCCCGCGACGGTGAGATCGCTGGCCGGAATCTCCAGCATCGCGCCCATGCCAACGCGCGCGGCCACCTGCCGCGCCGCCAGCATCGCCGCGCCGCGATCGCCGGTTCGCAGATAGCTGCCGACCATGATGTTCTCGAGCACGCTCAACCGCCCGAAGGGTTGCGTGATCTGGAACGTCCGCACCATTCCCGCGGCCGCGATCCGATGCGGCGGCCACCCGCTGATGTCCTGACCGGCGAAGACCACGCGACCGGCATCCGCGCGCACGAAGCCGGCAATCGCCGCGAAGCATGTGGTCTTGCCCGCACCATTGGGGCCGATCAGCGCGACGATGCTGCCCTCGGCGACGTCGAGATCCACCGCGTCGACGGCTTTCAACCCGCCAAAAGCGCGAGAGAGTCCGCTGACCTCAAGCATGCGGCGCCCCGCGTTTGCCGACGCGACGGCGGAACACGCCGATCAGCCCGTCGGGCAGATACGCGACGATGACGATCAGGATCGCGCCATAGACGATCAAGCTCAAACCCTGGGCCGTGCTCAGCGCGCGCGTGAGTTCGCCCAAGCCGCCGAGCATCACCGCGCCGACCAACGGCCCGAACACGGTGCCGGCGCCGCCGATCATGCTGACCAGCAGCATCTCCACGGATTTCTCGACGCCGTAGGCGATCGACGGATCGATGTAGAGATATTTCTGCGCATAGAAGGTCCCGCCCGCGGCGGCCATCGCGCCGGAGATCGTCATGCAGATCGTCTTCGCGCGCAGCACGTCGATGCCCAGCGCGCGCGCCGCATCCTCGTTCTCCCGGATCGCGGCAAGTTGCGCGCCGAAGCGTGAGCGCGTCAGCCAGACGGCGACCGCCAGCGAGACCAGCACCATCGCCAGCGCGAGGTAGTACAGCCAGACCGGATCCTTGAACTGGAAATTCTGCGGCCGCGGGTCGGCCTTGATCAGCAAGCCAAGCCCGCCGCGCGTGAACTCGACCGAGTTGGCCACGATGCGAAACACCTCGGCGAAGGCCAGCGTGATGAGCGCGAAGTAGGAGCCGCGCAGCCCGGCGCGGAAGCTCAATACCCCGATCACCAGGCCGACCAGCGCGCCGGCCGCGATCGCGACGATCCAGCCGACCCAAGGGGACCAGCCATGGCTCACGTGCAGGATCGTCGATGCGTAGGCGCCCGTGCCGAAGAAGACGACGTGGCCGAAGGAGGTCTGCCCGGCGAACCCGCCCGCGATGTTCCAGGACTGCCCCAAAAAGGCCGTGAACAGGATCATCGTCACGACGTTGATGGCATAGTTCGATCCGAGCATGTGCGGCAGCACGCACGCGACCGCAAGCGCGGCCAGCGCGAGCCATGCCGAGCGGCTCATCGGGCGCCGCCGAACAGGCCGGTCGGCCGCACGAGCAGGATCAGGATGAAGATCAGGGAGATCCCGATCTGCCCGAGTTGCTCGCCCAGCAGCAGACCGCCCAGGGACTCGGTGATGCCGATGACGAAGCCGCCGACGAGCGCACCGAGGAAGCTCCCCATGCCGCCGAGCACGACGGTCGTGAACGCGATCAGCACGAAGGCATGCCCGGAACTGGGGGAGACATAGAAGCTCGGCATCAGCAGACATGCAGCGGCGCCAAGACAGGCGATGCCGATGCCATAGGAGACGGCGAAAACATTCTCGACATCGATGCCGACCAGGCGCGCGCCCTGGCGCTCCTTGGCGACCGCGCGGATCGCCCGACCAAGATCGCTGCGCTGCATGAAGAGCCCCAGGGCCGCGCAGAGTGCGAGAGCGGCGACGAAGGCGATCAGCTTGGCGACCGGCAGGAATGCCGCGCCGATTGCCACGATCTCGCCGGCATAGGCGACATCGATGGTCTGCGTATCGCCTGTGAACAGGAACAGCGCCGCATTGTCGATGATGATCGACAGCCCGAGCGTGATCAGCAGGATGTTCTCGTCCTTGCCGTGGCTGAAGCGCCCGATCACCAGGCGATAGAGCAGGTAGCCGAAGACGAAGCTGCCGGCCATCACGATCGGCAGCGCCATGTAGGGATCGAGCTTCGCCGAGCGGAACAGGAAATAGACGCCGTACATGGCGAGCATCAGCAGGCTGCCATGCGCGAAATTGATGATGTGCAGCACGCCGTAGATCAACGTCAGGCCGACCGCGACGAGCACGTAGATGGCCCCCGCGGCGTGGCCGTTGATCACTCCGGCGAGAAGGATGTCGACGCTGAGCATGATGTGCGAACCCCGCCCGGATGCGCGGGCGGGGTCACGCGGGTCAACCGAATTTCGGCTTCGGAAAGACCGGTTTGGCGGATGCGAATTGCGCCGGATAAACGACCTCGATCTCGCCCTTGAGCGCCTGCAGCGTAGCGCCTTCGCCACCCTGATTCTGGCCGTTGACGAACTTGGTCGGACCGTAGGGCATGAAGTGATCCGACCAGGTCGACGATGCCAGCGCCGCGGTCAGCTTCTCCTTGTCCGCCGAGCCCGCACGCTCCAAGGCATCGGCGATCAACTTCACGGCGTTGTACGAGAGATAGATCTCGAAGGTGAACAGCGTCGAACCCGACGCCTCGACCCGCTTCTTCATCGCTTGCGCGTTGGGATTGGTCGGCGCGAACCAATGATTGTAGTCCATCATGTATTCGGCGACATCGGGCA
>JANNTF010000875.1:0-1568 GCA_031403455.1 Alphaproteobacteria bacterium
TTGCCCTTGAGATCGGAGAGCCCGCCGATCGGGACCCGGCACCAGATGACCTGTGGCGGCGACGTGGTGAGCGCGAGGATCTTCGTGCCCCAGGAAGTCTGCATGATCTTGTCCATCACCGGTAGATAGGCCGCGCATGCCGCGCGGGCCTTCTTGATATCGAGCGCGATGCCCGCGAGGTCGCAGCCCTCGAAGCGCGGATCGTCGCCCGCGAGCTTGCTGACGTCGAGATTGGCGAAGTCGGTGAGGCCGAGCTTCATCATGCGCAGCATCGTCTTGTCGTCGATGTTGAGCTGATCGAGCGGCGTGATGTCGGCGGTGACCGCGCCCTTCGAGGCCGCCGGAATCGTCTCGGTCCAGAAGGGCAGCTGGTTGAACTTGAAATGCGGCGTGGCGGAGGAACCGCCGATGACCTTGAACTGCGCGCGCGGAAGATCTTGTGCGGCAACGCCGTCCGACCACGCGCTGATTCCCGCCGCAAGAGCCGCGGCGACACAGAGAAACTTTTTCATGATCAAGGTACCCTCTCCTCGAAATGCGGGCGAGGCACGACGATCCCCGCCTGCGGAGGCTAACAAATGACGGCGAGCTAGGGAAACCGATCCATGTCTGGACGGCCCCTCGGTTGCAAGTGGAACGTCGACGGCTGGCGGGGTGAGGTAAGCGGTCATGTATCCGGCCTGTTGATGCGGCGGCGTGAGCGGCCGCTGGCCCTGATGGAATCCGCAGCTTTCCGCGTCCCGTACTCCGCGTCCCGTACAGCGTGACGAGCTATGACGCCTATGGATCGGTCCGGGCCTCGCGGAACAGGGTGAACCCCTCAAGCCATCACGTCTTCGGTCCTTCGCAATTCTGTGCCGTGTGCGGATGATCGATCGATGCTCAGGCCGTCGCCGGTTGCGTGGCGGCCGGCGCCCTGTAGCTCTGCTTGCAGGTGAGCAGCGCCCAGACGATGCGGGCGTTCTTGTTGGCCAGCGCCGTCGCGGCGACGTTGGGGGATTTGCGCTTGATCAACTCGACGAGCCAGCCCGCCGGCGCGTTCACGCCGATCCGCCGCCAGCGCAGCACCGCGCGCGCCGTGGATCAGCAGCTTGCGCAAGTAGGGATCGCCGCGCTTGCTGATCGGCCCGAGCTTGGTCTTGCTGCCGGTGGAGTTCTGCCGCGGCACCAAGCCGAGCCACGCCGCGAGGTGGCGCGCCGACTTGAATTGGCTGGCATCGCCGATACTGGCGGCCAGCGCGCTGGCCGTGATCACACCCACGCCCGGGATCGTCGCCAGACGCTGGCTCGCCTCGCTGGTGCGGTGCGCGGCATGGATCTCGCCATCGATCGTCTCGATCCGCGCCTCGAGATCCTGCAGATGCGCCGCCAGCGTGCCGAGCATGCGCTTCACCACGGCCGGCAGCGCCGCCTCGTCGGCAGCCTCGATCTGCGCCAGCAATGCCGGCACGTGGCGCGGGCCCTGGGCGACCACCAGGCCGAACTCCGCCGCGTGGGCACGGATTGCATTGATCGCGCTCACCCGCTCGGCGATCAGCAACTCGCGCACTCGGTGCATTGTCAGCAGC
>JANNTF010000876.1:0-1578 GCA_031403455.1 Alphaproteobacteria bacterium
TGATGAGCGTGTCGCTCGCGATCGAGCACCCGGACGGCGCCACGCTCGCGGCCATGGCGACCCCCGCGGTGCTCGGGAGCTGGCTGTTCATGCTGCTCGGCGGTTCGCTGCTGGCGACGCCGCTGTTCTTCTGGCTGCTGCGCGAATGGGGGCCTGCGCGCGCCGGCCTCTACGCCTTCGTGTCGCCGGTCATCGCGGTGGTCGCCGGCATGGCGGTGCTCGATGAGCGAATCGATCGTCTCGAAGCGCTCGGCATGGCCGCGATGCTCGGCGCCACCTGGATCGCGCTGCGCCGTCGCGCTTGAGCTAGGCTCGTGCATTCCCGCTCGAGGAGGATCGCATGGCTGACCCATCGTCCAGAACGGCCGCGTTGCGCGCGCAGCTTCGTCGCGGCGCGCTCACGGTGCCGAGTTGCTACGACGCGCTGGGCTTTCGGATGCTGGCACGCGCTGGTTTTCCGGCGGCGTTTCTCAGCGGATTTTCGGTATCGGCGACGCGGCTCGGCGTGCCTGACGCCGGCCTGCTCTCCTATGGCGAGATGCTGGCACAGGCGCGCGACGTGGCGGCGTCTGCGTCGATGCCGTTGATCGTCGATGCCGATACCGGCTTCGGCAATGCGCAGAATGTGCAACGCACCGTGCGCGGCATCGCCGATGCCGGCGCCGCCTGCTTGATGCTGGAGGATCAGGAAAGTCCGAAGCGCGATTTCGGCGCGCCGGGCGCGGTCGTTGCGCGTGACGAGGCGCTGCGGCGCGTCAAGGCGGCGGTGCGCGCGCGCGACGCCGGCGCCGACATCATGATCATCGGTCGCACCGATGCGCGCCGTGCGGCCGGTGCGGCGAGCGGCCTGGACGAAGTGCTCTGGCGCATCGCGGCGTTCACCGCGCTCGGCGTCGATCTGATTTTTGCGACCGGCGTGTACGAGCCCGGCGAGTTGAAGCGGATCCGGGCCGCGAGCGCGTTGCCGCAACTCGTGCAGGTCGACACGCCCGGCGCCCCTGCGCTGGTGCCCGCCGCGCTTCACGACCTCGGGTTCGAGATCGCGCTTTACGGCGTCACTTTCGTGTTCGCCGCCGCCGGCGCGTACCGCGACGCCATCGACGACATGAAGGCCGGGCGCCAGGTGCCGGCCGCGCGCGCGATCCGACTGGACGAGTTGAGCGAGATCGTCGGCGTGGCGGAGTACCTCGCCGTGGACCGGGATCTGGAGCGCTGACATCAGCAAGCCTCTCTTGTTCGCGGTCGCAACAAGCAGCTACGCTGCGATGGTCGAATTTGGACATTCACGGAGGGGGACGTACATGGGATCGATTCTGAGAACGGCACTGCTCGCGTGCTGCGCACTGACACTCAACCTGTTCACGCATGCCCAGGCGCAAGCCGACGTGCTGGCCAGTATCCTGGCCAAGGGCGTGGTGCGCATCATCGTCTTTGCGGATATCCCGCCTTTCGGCTCGATCAACGTCAACCGCGAGTTGGAGGGGTTCGACATCGACCTCGCCAAGATGGTGGCGCAGTCGCTGGGCGTGAAGCTCGAGATGGTGCAGGCCACGGCCGCGAACCGCATTCCCTATCTGC
>JANNTF010000877.1:0-6898 GCA_031403455.1 Alphaproteobacteria bacterium
CGCCGCGGCCACGAGCGCGCGCGACACCGCGGACCACCGCCGCGCGGTCGGGCTCGCCCGCGACGGGCAGCTCGAGCCGGCGATCGCCTTGCTCGAGGCCGTGCGCCAGCGATCCCCACGCTACGCACCCGCCGCCCACGACTCGGTGCTCGTGCTCGGCTGGGCCGGCCGCCACGAGCAGGCGCTGCATCTCTTCGACTCTCTACCGGCGCCGGTGCCGACCTATGTCGTCGGCGCCGCGGCGCGCAGCGCGCGCGATCTGCGCGACTATGATCGCGCGCTCGCGCTGTTTCGCGACGCCGTCGGGCGCGAGCATCGCGCTCGCGGCGGCGATCAGACTCCCTATGTCGCCGGCGAAGTGCTCGTCCTCGCCGACGCCAATCGCGGCGACGTCGCGGTCAACCGCGCCGACGCCGACATCACGCGACGCCGTCGCACCGTCGAGGTCATGGAAGCGGCCGCCTATGCCGAGGAGCGCGCGGGTCGTCCGTTCGACGCGCTCGCCCGCACCAACGCGGTGCTCCAGCTCGATCCGGCGCGTCGCGAGTCCTTGCGCCGCCGCGTCTTCCTGCTGAGCGAGATCGGCGCGTCCGAAACGGCGCTCGAACACGCCCAGGCGCGCGCCAAGCTGTTCTCGGCCGCCGAATTGCGCGGGCTCGAAGGCGATGCGGCGGCGGCGATGGTACGCCGCGGTCCGCTGCCCGCCGCCAGCGAGCGCGAGCGCTTCGACGCGATCGACAGCGCCATCGCGCGGCTCGATGCCCTGATCGCGCGCTGGCGGGCTGACGGCGCCGAGGCCGATGCGAATATCCGCCGGGCGCGGCTGGATCGCCTGACCGCCCTGCGCGACCGGGTGCGCATGCGCGAGGTGATCGCGGAATACGACGCTCTCGGCGGCGATCAGCTGCCGGGCTACATCCGCAAGGCGGCGGCGAGCGCCTATCTCCATCTCCGGCAGCCCGAGCGCGCCCGTGATCTCTACCGCTCCGTGCTCGCCGAATCGCCGGAGGATTTCGAGGCGACGCGCGGGCTCATCTATGCGCTCGTCGAAACCGAACGGTTCGACGAAGCGCTGTCGATCATCGACGACATCGATGGCCGCCAGGGGCCTTGGCTCTGGCTCAAAGGCGCGGCCGAGCCGGAGCCGAATACGCGCAAGCTCGAGACGGAGGTGCTCGCCGCGAGCCTGCGCCTCTATGCCGATCGACTGGGCGAGGCGCAGGAGCGTTTCGAGCGCATGAGCGCCATTGCCCCGAACAACTCGCGGCTGCGCGCCGGACTCGCCGGCACCTATCTCGCGCGCGGCTGGCCGCGACGCGCGCACGCCGAGGCCGACCATGGACTGGCGATTGAGCCCGAGGATCGCGACCTGGCGCTGGCGCGTGGCGCCGCGGATCTGCGGCGGCGCGATTGGCCTGCCGCCGACGCGATGCAGGCCGAGCTCGGTCGGCGCTTTCCCGAGGATAGCGGCGTCGAGAAGCTGCAGCGCGACTGGCGCGTGAGCCAGATGGCGGAGCTGCGCGTCGTCGCCGGGCCGAGCTTCAGTTCCGGCGGCAGCGTCAATAGCGGCGACGGCTTCGCGATCGACTCCACGCTCTATGCGCCGCCGATCGCCTATACGTGGCGTCCCTTCGCGACCGGGCGCGTCGCGCAGTCGCGGGTCGCGGAGGGCCGCGTTCTGCTGCGCCAGCTCGGGGCGGGCATCGAATGGCGGCAATCCGAATTCGACGCCAGTCTGCAGGGCTCCCTCGCGGAATTCGGCTCCACGCGCGCCGGGCTGCGCGGCGCCTTCGGCTGGTCGCCCAGCGATACCTGGAGCCTCGCGAGTTTCGGCGAGATCTTCGCCGCCGATACGCCGCTGCGGGCACTCAAGAACGGCATCACCGCCAATGCGCTCGGCGTCTCTTCCACCTGGCGGCGCGACGAGACCCTCAGCGTGCGGGGCGCCATGCAGGCGCTCGATTTCTCCGACGGCAATCTGCGCGTCGATGCAACCTTGCGTGGCCAGTACCGGCTGCATACCACGCCGACGCTGTCGATCGATGGCGCACTGACCTTTGGCATCGTCGCCAACAGCGATCCCGGAGGACCGTATTTCGCGCCACGCCGCGCGATTTCGATGGCGCCGGAGATCGCCGTGCAGCACACGCTGATGCGCCGCTACGACACGGTCTGGAGTCATCGCGTCGTCGCGGCGCCCGGCATCTTCTGGCAGCATGACTTCGGAACCTCGTTCACGCCCGAGCTGCGCTACGAGCATCGGCTGCGAACGAGCGACACGCTGGAGATCGGCCTGGTCGGACGTTTCTCGCGGCCCGTCTATGATGGCCAGCCGGAGCGCGTCTTCGCCTTCGCCGTCGAGCTGATTTGGAAATTCTGATGCACATGCTCCGCCGATCCTTCCTGTCCTCGCTGGCCGCTTCGCTGCCGCACGGCCTCGCCGACGCGCAGCCGCGTCCCGCGAGTCAGCCGACGGAGCACGCCTGGCTGGACGGCCGGAGCTTCCTGACCATCTGCTGGCACGACCTCGAGGAGTCCGATCCCGATCAGACCTATCTCGGCGTCACCTCGCGCCGTCTGGTCGAGCAGCTCACCTGGCTCAAGGCCAACGGCTACATCGCGGTCACGATCGATCAGATCCTCGCCGCGCGCGATGGCGGCGCGAAGCTGCCGCCGCGCGCCATCCTGCTCACCTTCGATGACGGCTATCGCAGCTTCTACACCCAGGCCTTTCCGGTGCTGAAGGCGATGAACCTGCCCTGCGTGCTGGCGGTGGTGACCGGATGGTTGCACCCGCCGGCGGGGTCGATGGTGACGTACGGCGATGTGCCGACCTCGCGCGCGCACTTCCTCGGCTGGGAGGAGCTGCGCGAGATCGCCGCCTCGGGACTGGTCGAGATCGCCGCGCATACCGACGATCTCCACCAGGGACGACCCGCCAATCCGCAAGGCAATCTGCAGCCGGCGGTCTCGACCCGGGTGTGGCGGGACGGTCGCGGCTACGAAACCGATCGCGAGTATCTCGAGCGCCTGCGCCGGGATCTCCGGGCGATCTCCGACACGCTGCGCAAGCAGATCGGACGGCGCCCACGGATCATGGTGTGGCCCTACGGGGCCTATACCGGCAGCGCGCTGCGTGTCGCGCAGGAGATCGGCATGCCGGTCTCGATGACGCTCGAGGATGGTTTCGGCTCGGTCGACTCGCTGCATCGGATCCCGCGAATGCTGATCAGCGCCGATCCGCCGCTCGACGAGTTCGCGCGCGGCGTGCATGGCGCGCGCAAGCACACGCCGATCCGAGTCGTCCACGCCGATCTCGACTATGTCTACGACGCCGATCCCGAACAGCAGGATCGCAATCTCGGCGCGCTGGTCCAGCGCGTCCACGACCTCGGCATCAACACCGTCTTCCTGCAGGCCTTCGCGGATCCCGAGGGCGGCGGATTGGCGCGCCAGCTCTATTTCCGCAACCGGCATCTGCCGATGCGCGCGGATCTGTTCAACCGGGCGGTCTGGCAGCTGGTGACGCGCGCGCGCGTCAACGTCTATGCCTGGCTGCCGGTGCTCACCTACGATCTGCCCAAGAACATCACGCGCGTCGCGCGCGCCGCGCCAACGACCGGCGCGCTCGAGCACGATCCGGACGCCTATGCGCGGATCTCGCCCTTCGACGCACAAGGGCGTCGAATCATCACCGAGATCTACGAGGATCTCGTGCGCGCCGCGCCGATCGCCGGAATCCTGTTCCACGACGACGCCGTGCTGTCCGATTTCGAGGATGCGTCGGCGCCGGCATTGGCCGCCTACCGGGCCGCCGGCCTGCCGGACTCGATCGCCGCGCTGCGCGCCGATCCGGCGACGATGGCGCGCTGGACTCGCTTCAAGACCGAGGCATTGTCGCGCTTCACGCGCGAACTCACCGACATCGTCCGCCGCGAGCGGCCACAGGTGCGCAGCGCGCGCAACCTCTTCGCGATGCCGATCCTCGATCCCAAGAGCGAGGCGTGGTTTGCGCAGAATTTCGATCTCGCTCTGGCGAATTACGACCATGTCGCGGTGATGGCGATGCCGATGATGGAGAACGTGCCGCCGGCGGAAACCGAACGCTGGCTCGCGCGGCTCGTCGCGGAGGTCGCCCGTCGCCCCGAGGGACTCGCCCGCACGATCTTCGAGCTGCAGGCGGTCGACTGGCGCCAGCGCGTCGATGGGCCAGGGCGGCAGATCGCCAACGACAAGCTGCAGCGCAAGATGCGCACGCTCGTGCGCGCCGGCGCGCTGAGCTTCGGCTATTATCCCGACGATTTCGCCAAGGGCCACCCCGACGTCGTCGCGATCGGCTCGGTCATGTCCTTGCGCTGGTTTCCGCATCGACGCTGATGGATAATTTTCTCGCCTCCGTCACGATTACCGTGATCGTGGTCTCCGCGGCGACGGGCAGCCTGTTGCTGTCCTTCGTGTTCCTCTATCCGTTCTTCATGTCGTTCCTGTGGATCACGGGCGGTCTCTATTACTGGTGGCATTGGGAGCGGCACATGCCGCGACCGGACGATCCGCCGCCGCTGCCGCCGGACCCGCCGCTGGTGTCGATCCTGGTGCCCTGCTTCAACGAGGGCGACAATGTCGACGATACGATCGAGTCGCTGATCGGCCAGAGCTATCCGAACTTCGAGATCATCGCGGTCAACGACGGCTCGAGCGACGACACGCGCGAACGCCTCGATCGCCTCGCGGCGGCGCATCCGCAGCTGCGCGTCATCCATCTCGCGTCCAATCAGGGCAAGGCGATGGCGCTCAACATGGCCACGCTCGCGTCGCGCGGCGATTATCTCGTCTGCCTCGACGGCGATGCGATCCTGCACCGCAACTGCGTGTCGTGGATGGTGCTGCCGCTGCTCGAGCACCCGCGCGTCGGCGCCGTCACCGGCAACCCGCGCATCCGCACCCGCTCGACCATCCTCGGGCGCGTTCAGGTCGGCGAGTTCAGCTCGATCATCGGCCTGATCAAGCGCGCGCAGCGCAGCTACGGCCGGATCTACACCGTGTCAGGCGTGATCGCGGCGTTTCGCAAGAGCGCCCTGCACCGCATCGGCTACTGGATGACCAACATGATCACCGAGGACATCGACGTCAGCTGGCGGCTGCAATGCGATGCCTGGGCGATCCACTACCAGCCGGCCGCCTTGTGCTGGATCCTGATGCCCGAGACGCTGCGTGGCCTGTGGCGGCAGCGCGTGCGCTGGGCCCAGGGCGGCACGGAGGTCTTCCTGCGCTACATCCGCTCGATCTGGCGCTGGCGGTTGCGACGCATGTGGCCGCTGCTGATCGAGTTTCTCCTGTCGACCGCCTGGGCCTTCGCCCTGGCGCTGGCCTTTCTGCTGTGGGTGATCGGCAAGTTCGTTTCCATGCCCGAAGGGCTCAACGTGCCGACGATCTTCCCGCCCGCGTTCTGGGGTCTGTTGCTGGCCGCCACCTGCATCCTGCAATTCGTCACCGCGCTGGTGATCGAGCGCCGCTACGAGCCCGGCCTGATCCACGAACTGCCCTGGATCATCTGGTATCCGCTGGCCTTCTGGCTCCTCTCGGCCATGACCGCGCTGGCTGGATTCTTCAAGGCGATCCTGCGACGGCGCCAGGCACGCGCCGTCTGGGTGAGCCCCGACCGGGGGGTGCGCACATTCGTGAAGCACTGATCATCCGGGCGCATGAGCGCGTGGCGATCTGGCGGCGGGCACGCGATGGCGTCATCACGGCGGTGCTTTGGATCGCCTATCTCGCGCTGGCGCGGGTGGCGATCGAGGGCGTGCTCGATCTCCTGCGCGGCCGCATCACCAGCCTCGAAGGCAAGCGCGTGCTCGCGGTCTTGCCGACCCTGCTCGAGTACGGGACCTTCGTCGGCATCAATGGGGCGATCCTGATCGGCTGGGCCCTCTACAATTACTTCCGGTTTCACGGACCCGATCGCCGCCGCTCGATCAAGCCCGTCACGCCCGAGGAAGTCGCCGGGCATTTCGGCGTCGACGTCGCCCTGGCGCGAACGATGGCCGCCACCCGGATCGGCGTCCTCCATCACGACGCGGACGGACGGATCCTTCGCTACGACCCGGCAACGCCCGCCGCCGCGCCAAGCGACGCTTTGGAACGGCAACCGAGCCTCTGAAGCCTGCGGCTGGCAGCGGTCAAATCCGGTCGCGGACCAGCGGACCGGTGGAGCAGTGGATGCCGCCGCCGCCGAGATAGACCTTGTCGTAGGGGATGGTGACGATCGACATGCCGGCCTTGTCGAGCTTCTCGCGCGTGCGGGCCGAGACCTGGTCCGACATGATCACGCGTCCGGGCCGCACGGCGAGGCAGTTGATCGCGCTCGTGCCGTCCTCGTGGCAGACCTCGATGGTGCGGATCTTGAGTTCCTCCAGCTTCTCCAGGAACCAGAACGGCAGCTGCGGCGGGTTGATGATGGCGGTGTCGACATCGATCATGACGAGCGCGCCGTCGATATGCAGCCGGTAGCCGGTGAGATGCACGCGCAGCAGCTCGACGCCCATCACGCGCAGCACGTCCTCGAGCTGGCGCGCGCCCTCTTCGTTCACGCGGCTCGACAGGCCGAGCACGGCCGTCTTTGCGTTGAGCCACACGAAGCTGCCGCCCTCGACGATCGCGCTGCCATGGATCGTGCGCAGGATCGGCATGCCGATGCGCGCGAGCGTGCGCGTCACCGCCCATTCCTCGCCGCGGCGGATCGGCGGCCCGAGCCGCGTGACGATCGCGCCGCCATCGACCGCGATCACCGAGTCGCGCGTGTAGCAGCTCTTCATGCGGCCGGGCAAACCCGTCGCTCAACCCGGCCTGTCTGACCCGGAACGGTGGGTCGAGGAGCATGGCGATTATCTTTTCAAGTTCG
>JANNTF010000878.1:0-7170 GCA_031403455.1 Alphaproteobacteria bacterium
CGTCAGCGAGGATGTCGACGCCGCGCAGCATGCGCGCGCGTGCGTCGGCGGAAAAACGTACGTCTTTAGCTGCCATGTTGGAAAAACCTTTCGATTGGCCTCAAAATTAGATCAGGCGGCTTTCTTCTTGGCGCTCACAGCGCCTTCGATGATGCCCATGATGTCGGACTCCTTCATGATCAGGAGCTCCGTGCCATCGAGCTTCACTTCGGTGCCGGACCACTTGCCGAACAGCACCGTGTCGCCTGCCTTGACGTCGAGGGGGACGAGATCGCCCTTCTCGTTACGGGCGCCCGGGCCGACCGAGATCACCTCGCCCTGCATCGGCTTTTCCTTAGCCGTGTCGGGAATGATGATGCCGCCGGCTGTCTTCTGATCTTCTTCAATGCGACGCACGACCACACGGTCATGCAAGGGACGGAACTTCATCCTGTCTTTTCCTCCGGTTTCATACCCTTGGGCTCGATCCTGAGGGCTGTTAGCACTCAAGCTGCCCGAGTGCTTGCGACATAAGGGCCTCGCTCAGATGAGTCAAGGTTGGCATCGCGACCATGGCAGCACTTTCTACTCGATGCTGCCAAGCCCTTGAATTAAATGAAAATTTATTTGCTTGGCGCAACTTCCTCGGGCGACGCTGACAACGCCGACGCAACGGTCCAAGGAGGTCTGCTGATGAGCAATCTCGTCCGTCAACTAGAAGGCTATCGCCTCACCACGGCGGAAATCATCTACCGCCTGCCGGATCATCCCGCCTTGCTGCAGAGCTATATTTGGCAGGATTACGACCTCGCGCCGCGCTTTCCGATCCTTGGGCGATTCCTGGCGTTCTGGGAACGCAAGATCGAAGGTCGCTTGCACGAAGTGAGGGTTGGCACGGCGCGCTTGGTTTCCCCGGGCCAAATGCGGCTCAACGCGCAGATCTTCACCTTGCACTGAACCGATATCAGGCGTTCTGAAACAAGACGGGCGGCCCCCTTCGGGACCACCCGTTTCGCGCATCGGCTTGCGTCGATCAGACCTGCTTCAGCGCCGTCGCAGCGTCGGACACCTCGAATGCGCCCGGCTTCTCGACATTGAGCGATGTGACCACACCATTGTCGACAACCATCGAGAAGCGCTTGCAGCGCGTGCCCATGCCGAACCCGGTGCCGTCCATTTCGAGACCGATCGCCTTGGTGAATTCGGCGTTGCCGTCCGCGAGCATCAGCACCTTGTCGCCGACCTTCTGTTCCTTGCCCCAGGCGTCCATGACGAACGCGTCGTTGACAGACATGCATGCGATCGTCTGAACGCCCTTCGCCTTGATCGCCGCAGCATGCTCCACGTAGCCCGGCAAATGCTTGGCCGAGCACGTCGGAGTGAACGCGCCGGGGAGGCCGAACACGACGACCTTCTTGCCCGCGAAGATGTCGTCACTGGTCAAATCCTTCATGCCGTCCGCCGTCTTGGTCTTCATCTTCGCGGCGGGAACTTTGTCGCCAACCTTGATCATGGGTCGTCCTTCCTCTCGTTGAGTGGGTTTGGTTAACGCGATGGCGCCACCTATAGCCGCTCGCGCAGCCGCGGTCATCAGGGGCGCTGCTGAATCCGAAGCTTCGCAAACACCTACGATCCCCGGGGGATTGCGCCTCCAAATACGGGACTTGCTTCGTCACACCCGCGCAAGCACTTGCAGCTTAAGCTAGACTTCAGACTGACCGAGGCAAGATTTGGCGCTCAGCAATGGCAACCACGCACAAGACATCCGGTTCGCTCGCAGGCCAGCTCCTGGTCGCGATGCCGCAAATGGCCGATTCTCGCTTCGAGCGCTCGGTCATCTACATGTGCGCGCATAGCAAGGATGGCGCCCTCGGCCTCGTCGTGAATCGGCCATTCAAGAAGATCACCTTCCCCGCGCTGCTCGATCAGCTCGATATCGAGCGCGCGCCCGACGCACGCGCGATCCGCGTACTCGCCGGTGGCCCGGTCGAAGAGGGCCGCGGCTTCGTGCTGCACTCCGACGATTATGTGCGCGACGATACGCTCAAGGTCGAAGGCGGATTCGCCCTCACGGCGACGATCGAGATCCTAAAGGCCCTTGCGAAGGGCGAAGGTCCGTCGCGGTCGATCCTCGCGCTCGGTTATAGCGGCTGGGGTCCGGGACAGCTGGAACGGGAGATCACGGAGAATGGCTGGCTCAATGTGCCGGCCGACGATTCGATCGTGTTCGACACCATGCTCGACACGAAATGGGAACGCGCGCTCGCCAAGCTGCGGCTAACGCCGAGTACCCTGTCGGGTACGGCTGGCCACGCCTGATCGCGGCGAACGACTCAGGCTAGACGGGCGCGAAGCTGCGCCATCGACTCCAGTTTCTCGATCGGTCCGATCGCGGCCAAGGTTGGCGCGCCGGCGAAGAGGCGTCGCGCCGCTGCGGCGACTTGCGCCGCATCGACCGCCTCGATGCGCGCGACGATCTCGGCAGTCGGCAACGGACGTCCATAGATCAGCATGTGGCTGCCGAGCGCATCCATGCGCGCGGAGGTGCTCTCGAGCCCCATCAGCAATCCCGCACGGATCTGCGCGCGGGCACGGGCGATCTCGTCGGAGGACGGCGCTATCGTCGCACGCTTCAATTCTTCGATCAGGACAGGCATCAGCTCGGCGACCTCGTTCGGCCCCGTGCCGGTATAGACGCCGAAGCTGCCGCCATCGATCAGCGATCCCGACCAGGCGGAGATCGAATAGCAGAGGCCGCGCCGCTCACGGATTTCCTGGAACAGCCGTGACGACATGCCGCCACCCAGAATCGTCGCGAGGACATTCGCTGCCCAATAATCGGGATCGGCGAAGGAAACGCCTGGAAAACCGATGGTTAGATGGACCTGCTCGAGATCATCGAGTTTGCGGTACTCGCCGCCGCTCCAGCGCGCCGGCGTCAATTCATTGTGACCGACCGGCGGCAGCGCCGCGAAGGCGCGCGCGGCGCGTGCCATCAGCGCGTCGTGATCGACCTTGCCCGCCGCGCAGAGCACCATTTGAGACGCGCCATAATGACGCTGCCGGAACTCGACGAGCGCATCGCGCGGCAATGTCTCGATGATCGCGACCTTGCCGAGGATAGGGCGACCGACGGCCTGGTCCGGATAGGCGGCTTCACTGAACCGATCGAAGATCACATCGTCGGGCGTATCCTCGACCTGGCCGAGCTCCTGCAGGATCACGCCACGCTCGCGTTCCAGTTCGTCCGGCGCGAAGACCGAATTGATCAGGATGTCGGCGACGATGTCGACACCGAGCGCCAGATCCTCTTTCAGCAGCTTGACGTAATAGGCCGTCTGCTCGCGTCCGGTATGCGCGTTCATCTGGCCGCCGACGGCCTCGACATGCTCGGCGATGTCGCGCGCGCTGCGCGTCGTCGTACCCTTGAACGCCATGTGTTCGAGGATATGCGCCACGCCGTTGGTTTCCGCCCGCTCATGGCGCGTGCCGACATTGACATAAACGCCGACAGAAACCGTCTCCACCGACTCCATGCGATCGGTCGCGACGGTCAGACCATTCGCCAGCTTCTCGACGCGCACGCTCATGCTGCCCTCGCCCGATCGATCACGAAATCCTGCACGATCCGCAGATCATTGGGCAGCGTGGTGACGCGCTCCTCACGCTCGAAGAGATCCGCGAGGCGCGGCGGCAATTCCGGACGGATTCCCGTGGCGCGCTCCACCGCATCGGGGAACTTCGCCGGATGCGCGCAGGCCAGCGTGACCATCGGCACGCCTGGCGTGCGAAGCGTCATGCGCGCCGTATGGATCGCCACGGCCGTATGCGGATCGATCACCTCACCCGTCTCCTCATGAACGCGCCGGATGGTCGCCAGCGTCTCGTCGTCCGATGCACGCCCAGCCGCGAAGCCCGCGCGCAGGCTCTTGAGCTTCGCCGTCGGAATGACGGCCCGGCGATCGGCGCGAAAATCGCGCATCAGCGCCGCCGTGGCCTTGCCGTTGCGGCCCCAGAGCTCGAACAGCATCCGCTCGAAATTGCTCGATACCTGGATGTCCATGCTCGGGCTGAGGCTCGGCTCCACACCGGCCAGCGCCATCTCGCCGGTGGTGATGGTGCGCCAGAGGATGTCGTTTCGGTTCGAGGCGACGACGAGCCGATCGATCGGCAGACCGATCTTGCGCGCCGCATGGGCCGAATAGATGTTCCCGAAATTGCCCGTCGGAACGGTGAACGCGACCCGCCGCTTGGGCGCGCCGAGGGCGAGCGCCGCGGCGACGTAATACGCGATCTGCGCGGCGATTCGCGCCCAGTTGATCGAGTTCACCGCCGACAGCTTGACGCGATCGCGAAAGGCCACGTCCGCGAACATCGCCTTCAGCAGGTCCTGGCAATCGTCGAAGGTCCCTTCGAGCGCGATGTTGTGGACATTGGCGGAATTGACCGTCGTCATCTGCCGGCGCTGCACCTCGGAGGTCCGGCCTTTCGGATGCAAGATGAAGACATCGACTGTGTCGCGATCGCGGCAGGCTTCGATCGCCGCCGAGCCGGTGTCGCCCGACGTCGCGCCGACGATGGTCACGCAGGCGCCCTTCTTGCGCAGCACGTGATCGAACAGCCGGCCGACGACCTGCAACGCGTAATCCTTGAACGCCAGCGTGGGCCCATGGAACAGCTCGAGCAGGAAATCATTGGCGCCAAGCTGCTTGAGCGGCGCGACGGCGGGATGGCCGAATCCGCGATATGCATCCTCGATCAACGCCGCCAGCTCCGCCTGTTTGATCGCGCGGCCGATGAAGGGGGACAGCACGCGAAATGCGATCTCGTGATAGGGCCGGCCGGCGAGATCGCCAATCGCCGCGGCGCTCAGATGTGGCCACGATTCCGGCACGTAGAGGCCACCGTCTCGCGCCAGGCCCGCGAGCAGCACATCGTCGAAGGCAAGCGCGGGGGCGGCGCCGCGCGTGGAGACGTAACGCATGAAATTTCCGACTGTCAGGAGAGGGACGCGTCGCGAACCTAGGGCCCGGCGCCGTTGGCGGCAAGGCTGCTAGGCGCCCACTTTGGCGAGGACGTCACCCCTCAGGAAACGCTCGACGACGAGCATGAAAGCGATCGACGGCACGAGCAGGATCAGCGCGGTGATCGAACTGATCTGGTAGTTCCCGCCCATCGACGCGGTGAACATCTCCAGCGGCAGGGTCTTGACCTCCGGCGCGCCCACGAAGAACGAACCGGTGAACTCGTCGAGCGACTCCAGGAACACGAAGATCGATGCCGCGATCAATCCCGGCGTCGCCAGCGGGAGCGTCACGGTCATGAACGTCCGCAGCGCGCCGGCGCCGAGATTGCGCGCGGCGTGCTCCAACTCCTGGTCGATCGCCGCGAAGGCGGCGGTGGCGATCCACACCGAGAACACGAGGCCATGCGATGCGTGGACGAGCACGACGCCGGTGACGGTGCCGTTGAGCCCGAACTCGTAGAAGATCCGCGCGATGTTGATGTAGACCGGCAGGCTCGGAAACGCCTGCGGCAGCAGAAAGGTGAGCATGATCACCGCGCGCCATGGCAATTGGCCGCGCGCCAGCGCGTACCCGGCCGGCACGGCGACGGCGAGACTCACGGCAACGGTGAGGAGCGCGATCCAGATCGAGTTCCACAGCGCCTCCATCACGCGGCCGGTCGGCCGGAAGACATAGTCCCAGAATCGGAAGCCCCATTGCGACGGCAGCTTGTTGGGCCAGAACCACGCCTCGGCGAAGGACCAGATCAGCAGATTGGCCAGCGGTCCGAACACCACATAGGCGAGCACGCCCAGCGCCATCGCGCGCGGCAGCCAGCGCAGTCCCGACACGAGGCCGCTCATGCGCGCTTCTCGCGCAGGCTCTCGCGCAGATAGATCCACGCCACCGCCGCCGTCATCAGATAGGACAACAGGCCGAGCGCATTGGCGACGCCGTAATCGCCGTGCTGGTTGATGCGATAGGCCATCTGCACGGTCATCATCGTCGGCGTCTGGCCCGAGAGCATCAGCGGCACCGACAGCACGCTCATCATCGTCACGCTCGACAGGATCAGCGCGACCATCACGGTCGGGCGGATCTGCGGCACGATGATCTCGAGCAGGATCCGCAGCCGTCCGGCGCCGAGATTGCGCGCCGCGTCGATCGTGCCGCGATCGAGCGCGGCCATCGCGCCAGCGATCATCAGCGTCGCGAATGGGGCCTGCTTCCACACGAAGGTGATCACGATGCCGCGCCAATCGAGGAAGCCCTGCGCCGCCTCGGGCGGCATGAGCCCGGCGGCGATCAGGCTGTTGTTCATCAATCCGTTCTTGGCGAGGAATGTGCGCATGCATTGCGCCGCGATGATGAACGGCACGAAAAGCGGCCAACGATAGAGCCAGCCGAGCACGGCGACCGCCCAGGGCGTGGTGCCCAGCACGAGATAGCCGCCGATCGCGATCGCCACCACGCCGATGATCGCGGTCGACAGCAGGATGATGACCGCGGTGAAGCCGATATCGGTCGCGTAGAAGCTCCACGCCGTCGCGAAATTGACCAGCGTCCAGGCACCGCTCCTGTCCTGGAACGCCGTCGCGACGGAGTAGCCGAGCGGATAGATGAACAGCAGCGCGACGATCGACAGCGCCGGCGTGACGAGTAGCAGCGGGAGCAATGGCGAGCGGAGTCCCCCCACCCTAAACCAACCCCCCAAGGGGGGAGGGAATCCGTCCGCCCATGTTGCCCCTTCGCCCTCCCCCCGCGTGGAGGAGGGTCCGGGTGGGAGGACTCACGGAGACGTCTAGCCTCAATTCGCGACCAGGCGCTCGTAATCCTCCTGGATCTCCTTGAAGTAGCTGCCCATCGGCATCGGCTTGCCGCGCTCGGCGAGCTGCTGCGGCGAGACGTCCTTGAACAGCTTCTCCCAGACCTGTTTGTCGAGATGCTGCTGCACGTGCTGCGCGTCGATGCCGGGCAGCCAGTTGAAGCGCTTCACGATGCCCTCGTCCTGCACCGCCGGCGAGGTCGCCAGCGCGACGAACTTGCGCGCCAGCTCGGCATTGGCCGCCTTGTCGGGGATCACGTAGTACATCGGCTGCCCCGGCAGCCCGGGCGAAATCAGCTCGAGGCGGATCGACGGCGAGAGCCGGCCTTCCGCCTGCCACGTGTAGAACATGTCCATCCA
>JANNTF010000879.1:0-2307 GCA_031403455.1 Alphaproteobacteria bacterium
CAGCCTGCCCAGTCTCGGGCCAGCCTCGGGCTGCGCGGACATCCTCCACGGCTTCGGTCATGGCCATACCGGGCTCTCCATGGCGCCCGCCTCGGCGCGGATCCTGGCAGATCTCGTGGCCGAGCTTCCCGGCGCGCTCGACGCCACCCCCTTCGCGCCGCAGCGTTTCCAACGCTGGGTGGTCTGAGCGAGGATCCCAGCACATGTCCGATCAGAGTCTGCTCTATTTGAGCGAAGCGGATGTAGCGAGAGTCGCGCTCGATCCCGCGGTCGCGCGCAGCGCCGTAGCGGCGATCTTCGTGGCCCACCACGCCAAGGGCACGATGGTGAAGCCCAAGCTTTCACTCGATGTCGGACCGGGCCATTCCTTCCAGTCGCTCTGCGCCGCTTCCGCCGAAGAAAAACTGGCGGTGAACAAATGGGTTGGCGTTGCGCCGGTGGACGAGGGCATGACGGGCGCCGGGATCCACGCGATGATCGCGCTCAACGATTTCGAGTCCGGCCGATTGCTGGCCGTGCTCGACGGCAATCTGCTGACCGCGATCCGCACCGCCGCGATGTCGGCGGTCGCCGCCATTCATCTCGCGCGCAAGGACTCGCACTCGATCGGCTTCATCGGCTGCGGTTTGCAGGCGCGCAGCCATCTCGCGGCGTTTCATGCCTTGATGCCTGGGCTTCGACGCGTTGGCGCTGTCAGTAGGACCCATCGATCCGCCGTCGCGCTCGCGGCGTACGCGTCCAGCCTTGGACTGGACGCCACAGCGCGTGTCGACGCCAAGGAGGTCGTCGCCAGCAGCGACATCGTGATCACCAGCGTGCCGAACCGTGCCGGCTTCGCACCCTTTCTCGATCCGGCTTGGCTGCTTCCGGGAAGCTTCGTCAGCGCCGTCGATGTCGGACGCTCGTGGATCGCGACCGGCCTTCGCAGTCTGGACGTCCTCGCGACAGATGACCGAAGTCAGGCGCTGGAACTCGTGCGTGCGCTCGGACTTGGCGATACGCCGCTCTTCGACACCGATCTCAGCGGACTCGTCACCACCGTCAACAGCGGTCGAACGGATCCGCGTCAGCGCACGATGTTCATCTTCCGCGGCTTCGCACTCGGCGATCTCGCCGTTGCCGCGCGCATCTATGCGGCGGCAAAGGTCGCGGGCATCGGCACGACATTGCCGCGGTGATTTCCATCCCTCCTGCCGCCCCCGCGCCAAGGGATGCGCACGACTTCCGGACGGATCGCCAGCCTGTACTCGTCGGCCTCCTCTGATTGGGGGCGCACGAGTCGAAGCGATTTCTGCTCTTCCATGCCGCAATCCTCGCGGTCTAGGGCCATGCGGGCGGCCGGCGATCGATCCCAAGATCCTGCGGAGTCGGTTCGGCGCGCGAACTCGTTCGGCCGTGCGAACGCGAAGCCAAGTATGGCTGGCTGGCCGGCGGGGTGGTTGCCTCTCAGCTTGTCAGACCTCGTGGCGGATCGGGCTCAGCCGGTGCCGAGGACACGTATGATCGGCGGCACGAATGCCGCAGTCACGATCGCGTTGAGGACCATGGCGAGCGCGGCATGGCTGCCCGTACTTTCGCTCTCACGGAAGGCCTGCGCGGTCGCGATGCCATGAGACGCCGTGCCGAGTGCTAGGCCGCGGGCGCTCGGGGAGACGACTCGGCAGGCGCCGAGAATGTAGGGACCCAGGATCGCGCCGGTGATCCCGGTGACGATCGCGCTGCACGCGGCGATAGCCGGGATCCCGCCGATCCCCTGCGCGATGCCGATCGACACCGCCGCCGTCGCGGATTTGGGCCCAATCGACAGTAGCGTCGTTCCGATCGCCCCAAGCGCCTTGGCGACGAGCAGTCCGACGACGATGCTGGATACGGAGCCGAGAAGCAGCGCCGCTCCCAGCCGGACGCTCGAGCCCTCGATCGCACGGAGATGGCGCGACAGCGGCACCGCAAGCGCCACGACCGCCGTGCCAAGCAGATAATGGAGCACGGAAACGGCTTCGAAGTAGCGCGGGTGAGGAATATCGAAGTGCAGGAGCAGCGCCCCGATCGCGACGATGCTCAGCAGGGTCGGATTGACCAAGGGCGAGCGCCCCGCGATGCGCTGCAGATGCGCGGCGCCGTAGAAGATGACGATCGTCACCGGCAGCCACAGCGTCCGGTCGTCGACGGTCACCCTCGCCAGCCTTGGACGCGATGCCGGAAGCGACCGGCCCCGCCCTTCTCCCAGCCGGCAGCGATGCCGCACAGCGCGATCGCAAACGCGGTGGAGGTCACGATCGCCGTGATGATCGCGAGACCATCCGCCCG
>JANNTF010000880.1:0-3221 GCA_031403455.1 Alphaproteobacteria bacterium
TGATCGTGGAGATCGGCGGTCACGCCGTGCAGACCCCCGACGATGTCGGTCGGGAGATCGAGACCGCGCGCGGCCAGAAGCGCGAGACCATCGTGTTGCTCGTCGCACGTCGCGGCGCCGAGCAATTCGTCGCGGTGAAGCTGCCGCGCATTGCGAGCTGAACGAACGGACTCGCTACACGAGGAGTCGGGTCGCGCGCATGGCGCGGCCCGACGCCTCGCTGCTGAGCGCGCGACGCCAGCATGCCGGCGGAGTAGAATTCGCCAAGCAGCCAAACCGTGACTCTTCCCTCCCCCCGTCACCGTCGTATCCTGCCGGTCTCGCTCACACCCGCCGCGCCTGCGGTGATGCTCCCGGAGGATCGATGGCCTCGACCATGCCGACCGCCAACCGACGCGCCTTCCTCGCCCTCGGCGTGGTTCTGGCGACGAATTCGATCGCGCCGGCGCGCGCGCGCGGCGGGCCAGAAAGTTTTGCGCCGCTCGCCAAGCAAGTGACGCCCGCCGTCCTCAACATTGCGGCGATCCGCGACGTCGTGGCCGCCGGGCAGAACGCGGCGGCAACGGGACGCGGGCAGCTCGACGAAATGACGCGCCGCTTCGGCCAGACGCGTCGCCCGCAGGCCGCCCAGCGCGCCACGGCGCTGGGCTCGGGATTCCTGATCGACGCCGGCGGACTCGTGGTCACCAACAATCATGTCGTCGAGAGCGCGACCGAGATTCATGCCATCACGAACAACGGTCGCACGCTGCGCGCGCGGCTGGTCGGTCGCGACGACAAGACCGATCTCGCCGTGCTGAAGCTGGAAGCCAAGGACCCGCTGCCGTTCGTGCGCTGGGGCGATTCCGATCGCATCGATGTCGGCGATTGGGTGCTCGCCGTCGGCAACCCCTTCGGCCTTGGCGGCACGGTGACGGCAGGCATCGTCTCCGCGCGCGGTCGCGACCTGCATGCCGGACCCTATGACGACTTCCTCCAGCTCGACGCTCCGATCAACCAGGGCAATTCCGGCGGGCCCTCGTTCAACATGGACGGCGAGGTCATCGGCGTGAACACGGCGATCTACTCGCCGACGGGCGGCAGCGTCGGGATCGGCTTCGCGATCCCGTCCAATCTCGCACGCGTGATCGTCGACGAGCTTGCGCGCGCGGGCCGCATCGAGCGCGGCTGGCTCGGCGTCAGCGTTCAGGATGTGACGCCGGACCTCGCCTCGAGCCTCGGACTCGGACCGGATTTTGACGGCGTCGTGGTTGCCCAGGTCACGGCCAACTCACCGGCCGCACGCGCCGGCCTGCGGCAGGGCGACGTGATCATCGCCGTCAATGGCCGGCGCATCGATCAAGTGCGTGACGTGCCGCGCACGATCGCAGCGCTGAAGCCCGAAACTAACGTCACGCTCACGCTGCTGCGCCGCGGCCGCGAGATGGACATCGCCGTGAAGACCGGCCGGGCACCGCAATAGCGCGGGTTCCCCGCGCCATGCGTCAACGCAGGATTTCGAGCGTCTCGTGGCTGATGAGATCGACATCGATCTCGACGCCGAGCCCTGGTTTGTCGATCGCGTGAACATTGCCGTCCGCATCGGGCGCGATATCGTCGACGACACCGTATTGCTGCGCGGCCGAAGGCAGCAGGATCTCGAAATACTCGCAGTTGCGGATCGCCATCGCGACATGCAGCTGCGCGACGTTGTTGAGCGAATTCCCACCGTGGTGGATCTCGTAGTTCATCCGGAAGGCATCGGCCAGATGGGCGCCCTTGATCAACCCGGTCAGCCCACCCTTCACGGCGACGTCGCCACGCAGATAGTCGGTCGCCTGCGCCATCAGCCACGGGGCGTAGGCGTGATAGCCGCCGGGCGCGTATTCGGTCGCCATGATCGGAATGTCGAGCTTCGCGCGCAGCTTCACGTAATTATAGATGTCGTCCTCCGCGAGCGGATCCTCGTACCAGTAGAAGCCGAGTTCCTCGATGGCGCGGCCTAGGCGCAACGCGTCCGGGAAGTCGAAGGCGCCGGCGGGATCGAGCATCAGCCGCATCTCGGGCCCGACCGTATCGCGCACCGCGCGGCATGCGGCGATGCAGGAATCGAGCTCCTTGGGCGGGTGCAGCTTGTAGGCCTTGTACCCGGCTTGCTTCAGGGCCAGAGCCTCCTGCGCATAGGCGGCGTTGCCGACGAGCGTCGCCGAACTCGCATAAGCAGGGATCTTGTCGCGATAGCTCCCGAGCAGGCGATGGATCGGCATTCCCGCCGCCTTGCCCGCGATGTCCCACAGCGCGACATCGATGGCGCCGATCGTACGCGGCGTCACGGCGCGGTTCAGCCTGTGCAGCGCGATCCAGAGCCGCTCGCGGTCGAGCGGATCCTGCCCCATCACGACAGGCTTGAGGTGGCGCATCAGCGCAACCACGTCGAGCCGCGCGCCACGGATCGACGAGCCGAGGAAAGCATGACCCGCGATGCCCTCATCCGTCGCCAGCGTGACGAGCCCGAGCTCGCTGGTCGCCGAGGCAACCGGATTGCGATCGCTGTATTGGACGGCGGGAATGTCGCGCCAGGCGAACAGCGTGACGGAGACGTCGACGATCTTCATGCGGGGAACTCCGTTCGTGGTCTCGCGAGGATGGCATCCGCCATCTTCTCCGCCAGCATGATCGTCGGCAGGTTGGTGTTCGCGCGCGGCACCGCGGGCATCAGCGAGGCGTCGACGACGCTGAGGCCGGGCACGCCGTGCACGCGTGCGGTTCGCGGGTCGACGACCGCCAGCGGATCATCGGCCGCCCCCATCCTGCAGGTCCCCGATGCGTGCCAGCCGCCGATCGTGCGCCGCCGGATCAGCTCGTCCAGCGCATCCTCGTCGCCAAGTTCGCGCGCGAGATCGGCGCCGGGCGCGAGCAGCCGCTCGATGACCGCGCGGCGCAGGCTAGCCGGGCCGTCGAGCAGCAGCGCGGGCCCGATCGTCAGCAGCCAGTTGCGCGCATTCACCTCGCCGACGAGGCGCGCCATCTGACCATGGGTCGAGCCGAAGGGATCGGCCGTCGCCGCCCGCAACGCCGGCGAGGCATAGAGCTCGGCCATCCACCGATACATCGCCTTGACGCGCAGGAAGTCGCGCCGATCGGTCAGCAATTCGAAGGCGACCTGCGGGTATTCCGCCGGATCGGGCGAGCGCAGCCGCACGACGCCGTTCGAGAACGGCTTGTTGACCCAGCCGAACAGC
>JANNTF010000881.1:0-1804 GCA_031403455.1 Alphaproteobacteria bacterium
CCGGAACTCCGCGTCATCTATCTCGGATTCGATCAGGCCCGTGACGAACTCCTGGAGTCGAACGTCAAGGGCAAGAATCCTTTCAAGGATGCACGCGTCAGGCGCGCGTTCTACCAGGCGATCGACATCGAGGCGATCAGGACGCGCGTGATGCGCGGACAGGCGACACCGGTCGCGTTGATGATCGCGCCGGGGCTCAATGGCTACATCAAGGCGAGCGACAACAGATGGCCGTTCGACCAGGATGCGTCACGCAAATTGCTCGCCGAGGCAGGTTATCCCGCTGGCTTCGAGGTGGGCATGGATTGCCCGAATGACCGCTATGTCAACGACGAGCAGATCTGCCAGGGCGTCGTCGCGATGCTGGCGCGCGTCGGCGTGAAAGTCGCCCTCAATGCGCAACCGCGCGCACGGTATTTCGCCAAGATCCTCGGCCCCGCTTACACCACGAGCTTCTTCATGCTCGGCTGGACACCCGGCGGAACCTACGATGTCCACAATGTTTTCGAGCAGTTGATGCAGACCCGGGACCCCCAGCGCCGGAAAGGGCCGTTCAATGTCGGCGGGTGGTCCAACAAGCGTTTCGACGAACTTGCCGACAAGATCGAGCAGGAGACCGACAAGACCCGTCGTGACGCCATGATCGTCGAAGCGCATCAGATCCACACCGATGAGGTGGGGCACATCCCGCTGCATCAGCAGGCGCTCGTGTGGGCCGTGCGCTCGAACATCGAGATTCATCAACCCGCCGACAACTGGTTCTCCCTGCGCTACACGCAGATCAAGTAGATCGAATTCGGCGCCGCCTCAATTGTTCACGGCGATGCCATTACTCGTCGTCGCCTCGGGGCGCGACTCGGTAATGCTTGCACGCCCCATTGACGGCGAAAGCAGAACCCTTACGAATGTAACCTCTCCAATCTTACAAACCCCGAGGAGTTCCACATGCCGACCAAGCTACGCCCGCTCCAAGATCGTGTGATCGTCGAAGCGCTGGAGCAGGAAACCAAGACCAAGGGTGGAATCATCATCCCCGACACGGCGCAAGAGAAGCCGATGCAAGGCAAAGTCGTCGCCGCCGGTCCCGGCGCGCGCGACACGAATGGCAAGCTCATCCCGATGGGTGTCAAAGCAGGCGACGTGATCCTTTATGGAAAATGGTCCGGGACCGAAGTGAAGATCGACGGCAAGGATCTCCTGGTCATGAAGGAATCGGACATCATGGGGATCGTCGGTTGATCGACGCGCCCGGCCGTGGGCCGGGACCTCGATAGCGCGGCAGTCACGCAAGCCATCGAACGCGTCGCGGCGGAAATCATCCGACCGCGGCTTGGGACGCTGACCTCGGACGAGATTGACGAGAAGAGCGGCCCATCCGACGTCGTGACCGCGATCGATGTCGCGGCCGAGCATGCGCTGTGCGATGCGCTTTCACAGATCGATCCCGATGCCTTGCTGGTCGGTGAGGAGGGGGTTGCCGCCAACCCCGCGCGCCTCGCGGCACTCAGCGGGAATCAGGCCTGCTGGCTGGTCGATCCGATCGATGGCACGGCCAATTTCGCCGTCGGCCTTCCGCTCGTCGCGGTCATGGTCGCCCATATCGTGGCGGGCGAGACTCGCATGGCATGGATCCACGACGTCATGCGCGGCGTCACGATCGTGGCCGCCCGCGGAGGAGGCGCCTTTCTCGGCGACCATCGATTGCGCACGGCGCCGCCGCGGACACCAGGACACATGGCCGGCGTGGTGTCGCTGCGCAGCGGCTCGCGCGAGCGTGCATCGCGTATCGTAACGCGCCTGCCGG
>JANNTF010000882.1:0-9527 GCA_031403455.1 Alphaproteobacteria bacterium
GAACTCCAGCACGAACGGCTTCTCCAGCGCGACCATCGCGCCTGTCTCGTGCAGCGACCTGGCCAGTGCAGGATCCAGCGCCTCGAAGCCGTCGCTTCCCGCATGACGCCGAAACGCCGCTTCGGCGATGCGCGCACGATCCTCTGGCGTCCGGTCGCGTGTTGCGGCGCCGAGCCACGCATCGACCAGCTCATGCTTGGAAGCCGGCGCCCCTTCGACGCCGAGCGACAGCATGAAGAGCCCGGGATTGCCGGAATCGGCGATCGCGGCGGTCGGATGCTTGCCTCTGGCGTAGGCGTTGCGCTGCGCCGCCAGCAGCGGCAGCAAGCTGCGCTTGGTCATGCGGCTCGGCGTCACCCAGCCCGTGCAGAGTTCCGACTCGCCGAGCGCCAGCACGCGCATGGACCCGTGCTGCGCGGCGCGCTCGACGAGCGTGGACAGCGCGTCCGCGCCGCAATCGCCGAGGCGATCGCAGGCATCGACGATCAGCAGCAGAGTCATGCCGCTGGCGCGCCAGGCATCGGACTCCACAACGCTCGGCGCCTCCGGCCAGTGATGCGCGATGAGATCGCTCACGGGTGTGGGGCCGGTCGCCGCGACATAGAGCGGAATCACCCGACCCGGCATCCATTGTTCCGCCGCCACGGTGCCGTCATCATTGCGTGGAACGCGATGGCACAGCTTGACGCGATTGAAACGCGGCGAGCCGATCGCCTCGCCGGCAAGGTGCAGCGCGAGATGCAGGGCGAAACTGGTCTTGCCGCCGCCGCGCGCGCCCGTGAGCAGCAGCATCGCCTCCTGGGCTACGAGTTCGAGCGCGGAGAAATGCACCGGGGGTTGCGGCGTCGCCGGCGGGTCCTTGAGCGCGCGCAATCCCTTCGCCGCCTTGTCCTCGACCGTGAAATTCGCGAGCAGCGGCAGATAGCCGTCGGCGATCGTCATCAGCCGCGGCGGCCGCGTGCCTGGTTTCACATGCAGCGGATAGGTGGCGTAGGCGTCGATGATGCGGCGGCAATGCGCGGCGATCGCGGACTCGATGTCGAGTGTGGCCATCGGCGTCGTGTCGCTCTCAGCGGAAGAGCTTGGCGATGTCGGGGTTGTGAAAGCGTTGGATCTCGATCGCGTAGCCCGCCGGATCCTCGAAGAAGAAATGGTCGCAATACGTGCCGCGCTGAAGCTCCGAGAGCTTGGCGACGTTGCGGGCTTGAAGCCGTGCGTGCCACCCGGGCACGTCGTCCGCGACGATCGTCAGCAGCACGGCGCTCCTGGGCTGATGACGCAGATGGCCGCGGTTGCCGTCGACGATCCCGAAATAACTATGCGTGCCGATGCGATAGATGCGGGCGAGGCCCTGATCCAGCACCAGTTCGAAGCCGAGCACATCCTCGTAGAACGGCACGATTTTCAGGATGTCGTCGTAGTAGAAAAAGGTGATCGAATAATCCTTGGTCATGGGCGGGTCCTCTTCTGGGCGAGCGTCGGAACGGCGTGGGGCGTCTCACATCGCGATATTGAGGACGCCTTTGGTGTCGAGCGTCAGCCCGGAAATCCCGCTACGCGCGGCGAATATTTCGACGGGGTGGAACAGATAGAGCCACGGTGGATTGGCGTTGAGCCGCGCCAGGCATCGACCATAGGCGGCCTCGCGATCGGCTGGCGCGACGGCGTGATTGGCGCTGCGGATCAGCGCTTCCAGCGGCGGGTCGTCGTGGCCCTGCCACCACACCGCGCGCACCGCGCTCGAGATCTTGTCGTTGAGGATCCGATAGGTGCTGTGCGGCGAGGAGTCGAAGATCGCCATGTCGCCGATCTCCTTGCGCCCGACCTCGCGGGCGTATTCCGGGCGATCCGGCTGGATGTCCAGCCGCGCGCGGATGCCGATTGCGCTCAGCGCGTGCTGGACCACGCGGCTGATCTCGACCGCCTTTTCGGGCATGTGCTCCGGCGTGCGAATGACGAGGTCGTCGCTGGCGCCCGCCTGCTCGAACAACGCCTTCGCCATGTCGCGGTCGTAGGGGATTGGCGCCACCCGCGCGGCCGCATGGCCGAGATGGAAGGGGCTGACGATCGTCGAGGAGGGGATTCCAAGTCCATGGAACAACTCGTCGACGATCATCTGCGCATCGACGGCGTGATTGATCGCGCGCCGCGCGAGCGGCGAAGTGAACACTCCCTTGAAGCAGTTGAGGTAGTACATCACCGACAGCGTGTTGGTCGCCCGGCCCCACTGCAGCCGCTGGTCGCCATCGAGCCGGCGTGACGCGCGTTCGAGGTTGAGTGCGGCATCGACGCTGCCGCCCGCGACCGCGGCGTAGCGATCATCTGCATCGGGAATGGCCATGGCGATGATGCGCGCCGGACCGCCGCCGGCGCGGGCTGGTTCGAGCGTGACGCTCTCGCGCGGCGTGAACGTGGTGACGCGATAGGGTCCGGTGCCCAGGATCGAACGCCCCGCCGAATCGGGCCTCGCGATGTAGAACTCCGAGAAAATGTCGAGGATATCGGCGAGGGGCGTAGGGTTCTCGACCACCAGTATGCCCGGGCTCGGGATCGTGAAGCGCGCGTCGGCGAGATAGCGCGCGTAGGACCATTTCATGCCGAACGTATCGACGGCATGGAGGATCGTTTCGACATAGGCGACGATTTCCTGCGCGGTGCAGGGCCTGCCGTCATGGAAGACGGCATCGGGCCGGACCTCGAAACGCCAGCGCCGGCCATCCGGCGAATGCTCCCAGCGGCTGAACAGGGCGGGATGAACGACGCCGTTCTCCCAGCGGCAGAGCGGTTCGAAGACCAGCGTCTTGAGCGTCAGGATGCTCGTGTCGTCGGTCACGCGTCCGACGGGCAGGAAATCGACTTTCTCCAGAGCGATCGACAATTGGTTCATGATGGAATTCGCCTTCGAGGGATCGGAGCGCGGGCGGGCTCAATGCAGATTGCGGCGGCGCGGATTGAACCAATCCGCGAGCGCGTCGCCGATCAGGTTGAACGACAGCACGGCGAGCAGGATCGCCGCGCCCGGCGCGAGCGCGACCCACGGTGCTTCGCGGACATATTGCAGATTGGCGGAGACATCGGCGCCCCATTCGGGCAAGGGCGGCTGCGCGCCGAGGCCGAGAAAGCCGAGACTCGCCGTCTGCAGGATCGCGCTGCCGAGCGACAGCGAAGCTTGCACGAGCAACGGCCCGATCCCGTTGCGCAGGATGTAGCGCACGAGGATGCGCGGCGTCGACACGCCGATGCAGATCGCCGCCTCGACATAGGGTTTCACGGAGACGCTCAGCGCCTGGCCGCGCGCGAGCCGCGCGAATTGCGGCGCCAGGGTGATCGCAACCGCGAGCATCGCGGTCTCGAGACTGGGGCCGAACGATGCGGCGAGCGCGATGGCGAGGACCAGCGAGGGAAACGACAGCATGGCATCGACGAATCGCATGATCACCATGTCGAGGATGCCGCCGAAGAACCCCGCGAGCGTGCCGAAGGCGACACCGATCACGAAAGCGATCGACACCACGCCGAGCCCGATCGCCAATGTGAAGCGGCCGCCATAGAGCACGCGCGCCAGCACGTCGCGGCCGAAATAATCGGTGCCGAGGAGATGCGCGGGGCCGGGCGTCGCCAGCTTGCGTGCCATGTCGAGCGCGATCGGCGATTGCCCGCTGAGGAGCGGCGCCAGGGTGATCACCAGCAGCATCGCGATCAGCATCGCGGCGCCGACGGTACCGAGCGCATTGCGCCGCAGAAAATGAAGCAGCTCGGCCATGATCGCTAGCTCATCTTCGTGCGGATGCGCGGGTCGAGCAGCGCATACACGAGATCGACGAGGAGCGACGTGAGCATGAACAGCAGCGCGAAGACCAGGGTCGCGCCCTGGATCACCGGGTAGTCGCGGTTCTTGATCGCCTCGAACATGAAGCGCCCGATGCCGGGCCAGGCGAACACCGTCTCGGTCAGGATCGCGCCGCCGAGCATCTCGGCGAATTTCAGGCCGATGATGGTGACGGCGGGCAGCAATGCGTTGCGCAGGCCATGGCTGAACAGGACGGCCTGCTCCGCGAGCCCCTTCGCCCGGGCGGTGCGGATGAAATCCTCGGTCATGACTTCGATCATCATGTTGCGCACGAAGCGCCCCAGCGTGGCGGCGAGGAAGGCGGTGAGCACGAGGCACGGCATCGTCACATGGCTGATCGCATCGACCACGAGTTCGAGATCGGCGGCGAGCAAGCCATCGAGGATCGCGAAGCCGGTGATCGGATCGGCGATGATGTAGGGACTGGAACGGCCCGACACGGGAAGCCAGCCGAGATAGATCCCGAAGATCAGCTGCAGCACGAGGGCGAGCAGAAAGGCCGGCACCGACACGCCGACGAGCGAGACCACGCGGATCACGTGATCGAGCATCGAGTTCGATCGGATCGCCGAGAGCACGCCGATGGGAATCCCGATCACGAGAGCGAGCAGCGTCGCGAGGATCGAGAGCTCGAGCGTCGCCGGCAGCCGCAGCAGGATCTCGTCCAGCACCGGCTGGCCGGTCTTCATCGATTTGCCGAGGTCGCCACGGCTCAGGCCCGCGAGATAGCCGACGAACTGCGCGGGCGCCGGCTCGTCGAGCTTGAGCTGATCGCGCAACGCCTTGATCTGTTCGGTGGTCGCGCCTGGTCCGAGCAACGTGATCGCGGGGTCGCCGGGAATGATCCGCGCCAGCGAGAAGATGATCAGCAGCACCAGGCCCAGCACCGGTCCCAGCGCCAGGAGCCGGCCGAGCGTGTAGCGCGTCATCGTGGAGCGGCTGGCGCGCAGCCGGTCACGGCGATCGTCTTGCCGCGCGCCGCGCCGTCGGCGTCACTCCTTGGACACGCCCCAATACTCGCTCAGCGGCGGCGCGCTGTTGATGACCAGGCCTTTCACATTCGCCCGCTTGAAGACGATCAGCTTGTTGCTGAACAGGAATGCCGCGGGCACGCGCGCGATCAGCTTCTCCTGCACATCGAAATAGAGATCGCGGCGCGTGGCGAAATCGACCGTGGTCTGCGCCTTCAGGATGAGCGCGTCGAGCTCCTGATCCTTCGGCATCCGGAACGTCATCGCCGAATCGGCGAGGCTCGAGAGATAGCCGATGGTGATGTGCGCGTCGGGGTCGTTGTACCAGGGTTGACGGCCATCGAGCGCGATCTCGTGCTTGCCGCCGACATGCAGGGCCCGATAGCTCGGGAACTCGGTCTGCTCGACGCTGACGGTCACGCCGACCGCCGCGAAATTCGCCTGCAGGAATGTCGCGATGCTGCCCCAGAGACTGCCCTGGAACGAGTAGAGCGTGAATTTGAGATCGCCGGGCTTGATGCCCGCTTCGGCGAGGAGCTGGCGCGATTTCGCGGGATCGTAGCCGGGCGCGAGCTCCTTCATCTTCGGATTGAAGGCCCAGCTATTCGTGGTGAGCGGGCCATAGACGCGCTCCGCCGTGTCGCCGAGCACGCCCGAGAGCAGGCCGTCATAGTCGATCGCGTGGGCGAGGGCGCGCCGCACGCGCACATCGCGGATCGGGCTGTCGGCGCGCGAATTGTTGAACTCGAGCTGCCGGATGATCTGGCTTGGCACCTCGATGATGTCGATGGCGCGATTGCCGCGCAGCGCCTTGATGTCCTCGACCGGGATCGCCGAGAGCTGGCCGTTCTGCTGGCTGATGTCGATGCCGCCGTTCTCGAGTTCGAGGCGGCGCGTCGACGCCTGCGGGATCACGCGATAGATGATCCGCGTGAGCTTCGAGGGGCCGCGGAAATAATCGGGGTTGCCGTTGAGGACGACGTTCGTATCGGGCGTGTAGCTGACGAATCGGAACGGTCCCGAACCGACCGGATTGACGTTGAACTTGTCGCCGAATTTCTTCGCCGCCGTCGGACTGACGATCGCCGCCTGCGGCTGGGCCAGCAGCGACAGGAAGACCGGCATCGGCTCCTTGAGCGTGATCTTCACTTCGAGCGGCGCGACGACGGCAATGTCGGCGATCAGGCCGAAATTGGCCTTCATGTACGGATTGATGTCGCGCGTGCGCTCCAGCGAGAATTTCACCGCCTCGGCGTCGAACTCGGTGCCGTCGTGGAATTTGACTCCGGGCCGGAGCTTGAAAGTGAACGCCGTGCCGTCGGACGAGACCGTCCAGGATGCGGCCAGCCGCCCTTCGAGCGCGGTGAAGGCGGGCGGTGTCCAGGCGACCAGCGTGTCGAAGACATTGAGGATGATCTCGCTGCCGATCGGTTCGGCGCGGTTCGTGCCGGGTTCGAGATTGGCGGGGTCCGACGAGACGGCCACGATCAGTGTCTTCAGCGGATCCGTCCGCTGCGCGTGCGCCGCGCTGCCGGTCATCGCGACGGCGAGCATCGACGCGGTCAGGCTCCGGCGCAGAAATTTTTGCATCACTTCATTCTCCCCTCGGGCCGTCGCGGCCGCTGCATGCAGGGAGATCCTCGCGAATTTTGCGGTGCGCGCAAGCCCGATGTCGCGGCGCGCAAGTCGTCAATCCGGTGTGGCCCCGATCACGACGGGGCGATCGGGATCGGAACTCCAGGCCGACCACGAGCCCGGGAACAGCGCCGCCGCGATGCCGATCGTCGCGAGCGCGGCGATGTCATGCGCCGCGGAGATCCCGACGCCGCAATAGACGCCGGTCCGGCGTGTGCCGTCGGCCCCGAGCGCGCCATAGAGGGCGCGCAGCGTCGGCGCATCGGCGAAGGTTCCGTAATCCGTGAGATTGTCCGCGGCCGGCGCGCTGATCGCGCCGGGAATATGGCCGCGGGCCGGCAGGCCGGGCGCGACCTTGCCGCCGATGTAATTGGCGCGAATACGCGAATCGAGCAGCACCGAGTCGCGCGCCAGGGCTGCGGCTTGATCGGCATCGAGAACCGCGAGATGCCCGGCCGACAGCGTGACATCGCCGGCCGCGCGCCGCCCGGCCTGGTGGCTGATCGGCAGGCCCGCCGCCAGCCACATCGCGAACCCGCCATCGAGCATGCGCACATCGGCGATCCCCGCCCATTTCAGCACCCACCAGGCGCGCGCCGCCTGCAGGCAGCGATCATGGTCGTAGACGACGACCGGGCTCGCCTGCCGAATCCCCCAGCGCCGCGCATGGCGCTCGAGATCCGGGATGGCGGGCAACGGACGCGCGCCGCTGTGACCGCTCTGGGGCCCGGCCAACTCACGCGGCAGATCGATGTCGATCGCGCCGGGGATGCGCGCTTCGCGGTCGAAAGACACGCCGCTGCCGGGCGTCGGATTGCGCACGGCGAGGATCACGAGATCCGATCGCGCGTCGATCAGCCGTCCCAGCTCCGGCGCGCCGATCAATATGCTCGCGCGCGGGTCACTCTGAATCACGGCCGCTCTCCGGTCGGCGCGTTGCGCTTCGCGTTGAACCACGAATCGAAGCGCGTAATCAGGCGATCCTTCTCGCGGCTCCAGAACGCGGCGCCCGACTCGACGGCGTATCGGCGATGCGCAGGCGCGTCCGGCATCATTGCCGCCCGCTCGGCGTCGATGAAGCGCACCGCGCCGGGAATGGCCGGGCTCGAATTGACGTGGCGCGCGACCACCGCCTGGCGTTGGGCGTCGGCCGCGAAGCCGATGAACGCGCGGCACAGATCGAGCTTCGGCGTTCCTTTCGGGATCACCCAGCCTTCGCAGGTCCGGATGTTCTGCCGCCATCCCACGCCGACCGACACGCCCTCATCGGCCGCCTTCTGCGCGCGGATGCTCGAGATCGCGCAGAGGTCGATCTTGCCCGAGGTCAGGAGATGGACCTGCTGGGCCGCGCCCGACCACCAGATCGCGATATGCGGATGGATGCGATCGAGGCTGCGAAAGCCGCGCTCCACGTCGAGCGGATAGAGCTGCGCCGGCTTCACGCCGTCGGCCAGCAGCGCCTCCTCGAGCGTGTCGATCGGATGCTTGCGCAGCGACCGGCGGCCGGGAAATTTCGCGACGTTCCAGAAATCGGCCCAGGATTGCGGCGCGGCCCGCCGCGCGAAGGCCGCTTTGCGATACGCGATGACATTGGCGTAGACGTCGCTGCCGATGAAATGCGCCGACCGGTACGGCCTGGGAATCGACCGGATCGCCGGCGTGTCCAATCCGATCTCCTCGAGAAACCCCGCGCCGTCGGCGACGAGCTGGAGATGCGAGGCCTTGCTGATCACCGCGACGTTCCAGTCATAGCGTTTGCGCTCGACCATCGCCTTGATCATGCCGGTGGGCTCGATCCCGCCGGTCACGCGAATCGCGCGGATGCCGGTCGCTTTGCGGAACGGTCGATAGAACGCCTCGCCAAATCCCTTCACGAAGGGGCCTGCGGCGTCGCGCACGAAGATGAATCGATCGGCTGGATCGCCGCGCTTCCAGATGGTCGGCGCCTCGGGCCGCGCCGCGCCTCGCTTCGTCATGATCCCCTCGGCTCGTTGTCGGATTTTCCCGGGTTGGGCAGGACCAGCGTATCGGCGGCGGCCCAGGCGAGCTCGACCATCGTGCCGGGTCGCGGATTGCTGCGACTGGCGCGCGTCAGCTCCTGGGCGACGATCGTCGCGCCATCCGCCAGCTGCGCGTAGTGGTTCACCACGCCGCCGAGAATCGTCGACGCCGTGATCGTCGCCGGGACCCGGTTCGCGAGATCGGCGCCGCTGGCGCCCTCGTGCAGCAGCAGGATGTTCTCCGGCCGGACCATGATCTGGATCGCCGCGCCGATCGTGGCGGTCTCGGCATCGGCGACGCGAATGCGCGCGCCCGTGGCGAGCGTCGCTTCGGCTGGCGGCCCGAGAGTCGATAGCCTTGCGTCCAGCAGGTTGGACGCGCCGAGAAACGTCGCCGCGAATACCGAGCGCGGTCGGAAATAGAGATCGGCCGGGGTGCCGATCTGGACGATGCGGCTGTCGTTCAGCAGCGCGATCCGGTCCGACATGCTGAGCGCTTCCTCCTGGTCGTGCGTAACGTAGAGGATCGTGATGCCGAGGCGCTGATGCAGCTTCTTGATCTCGAGCTGCATCTGCTCGCGTAGTTTCTTGTCGAGTGCGCCCAGCGGTTCGTCCATGAGGATGAGCGCCGGGTTGTAGACGAGGCAGCGGGCGAGGGCGCAGCGCTGCTGCTGTCCGCCGGAGAGCTCGCGCGGGCGACGCGCGGCGGTCAGCGCGAGATGAACCAATTCGAGCACCGCCGTCACCTTCTGCCGGATCTCCGCTTCGGGGAGGCGCCGCACGCGCAGCGGGAAGGCGACATTCTCGAAGATCGTCATGTGCGGCAGCAGCGCGTAGTTCTGGAAGACCATGCCGAGATCGCGCCGGTTCGGCGGCGTTTGAGTGACGTCGCGGCCGGCGATCCAGACTCGTCCGGTCGTCGGCGCGACCATGCCCGCGATGACGTTCAGCAAGGTCGTCTTTCCCGAGCCGCTTGGTCCCAGCAATGTGACGAACTCGCCGGCTTCCACCGTGAGGTCGGTCGGCGCCAGCGCGGTCACGGCGCCGTAGTTCTTGCTGACGCCGTCCAGC
>JANNTF010000883.1:0-2598 GCA_031403455.1 Alphaproteobacteria bacterium
CGCGCATCGCGCTCGGCCTCGATCGCCCGTTGCTGGTCCAGTATCTGGCATGGATCACCGGCGTGCTGCGCGGCGATCTCGGGATCTCGATCTTCACCCGCACATCGGTCGCCTCGCTGATCGGGCAGAGCGCCGAGCCGACGATCGTGCTCACCCTCGCGACCATGATCTACACGGTGATCATCGCGATCCCCGTGGGCGTGCTGGCCGCCTGGCGCGCCGGATCGATGACCGACCGCATGTTCATGGGAGTCGCCGTGCTCGGCTTCTCCACGCCTGTCTTCGTGCTCGGCTACATCCTCGCCTATGTGTTCGGCAATCGGCTGGGGATCCTGCCGGTCCAGGGTTATCGCGGGATCGAGTTCGGACTCGGCGGCGTGCTCGCCAGCATCACCCTGCCCTGCATCGCCATCGGCTCGACCTTCGTCGCGCTGATCGCACGGGTCACGCGCGCGAGCATGCTCGAAGTGCTCGGCGAGGATTACATCCGCACCGCTCACGCCAAGGGGCTTCGCGTCCCCGTCGTGCTGCTGCTGCATGCGCTCAAGAATGCCGCGATCCCGATCGTGACCATGATCGGGATCGGGTTCGGAGTATTGCTGAGCGGCGTGGTCGTGACCGAGAGCGTCTTCGCCATCCCCGGCATCGGCCGGCTCACCGTGGAATCCGTCTTCCGCCGCGACTTCCCGGTCATCCAGGGGATCGTGCTGGCGATGTCGCTGGTCTATGTCCTGCTCAACCTCGCCATCGACCTCGCCTATACGCTTCTCGATCCGCGGATCCGCTACTGATCATGGCGCGCGCACCGATGAGCCTCGCACGCCGCATCCGACGCCACCCGACCATCGCGGTCGGCGGCGCCACCCTCGCATTGGTGGCGCTGGCAGGCATCGCCGCACCATGGCTCACACCGCATGACCCCCTCGCGATCAATCCGCTGGGCAGCCTCGCGCCAGCCTCGGCCGATCACCCCTTGGGAACGGATCAGCTCGGGCGCGATATGCTCGCGCGTCTGCTCTATGGCACGCGGGTCTCGCTGATCGTCGGCGCCGTGGTCGCGCTGCTGTCGACGGTGATCGGCCTGGCACTCGGGCTGATCGCCGGATTCGTGCGGATCTTCGATGCCGTGTTGATGCGCGTGATGGATGGGCTGATGGCGATTCCCGCCGTGCTGCTCGCGATCGCCTTCGTCGCCGCGATCAAGGCGAGCGTCACGACGGTGGTGCTCGCGCTGGCGATCGTCGAGATCCCACGCGTGGTGCGGCTCGTGCGCAGCGTCGTGCTCAGCTTGCGTGAACTTCCCTTCGTCGAGGGCGCCGTGATCGCCGGCTCGACGCTGCCGGGAATCCTCTGGCGCCACATCCTGCCCAATACGCTCGCGCCGCTGATCGTGCAGGCGACCTACATCGCGGCCTCGGCCATCATCATCGAGGCGGCGTTGAGCTTTCTCGGTGCCGGCACACCGCCTGAAGTGCCGAGCTGGGGCAACATGATGGCGGCGGGTCGCGCCTTCTTCCTGCTGGCGCCTGAGTTGATCCTGATCCCGGGCGTCGCGCTCACCATCACTGTGCTCGCGGTGAACATGCTCGGCGACGGGTTGCGCGATACGCTCGATCCTCGCTTGCGCACCCAATAGGACCTCCGCTCAGACTACCAGAGCGTTTTCAATGCGCGAATCTTGCGTAGTTGCGTGTCGGCTGTAATCAGGGTCGCTTTGTGCACGAACGCTGTCGCCGCAATGAGGCGACCCGCCGGATCGCCGTGGGCGAACAGGTCCGATTGGGACAATACGGCGATTCCGGGCGTAACCGGAAGAACGCGCAGACCGCGCGATTGAACGATGTCTTCGAGGAATTGCACCGACCGATACGGCCACCTGCGATCAGCATCGCGATCTCCGAGAGGCTGATGTCGCTGGACCGCGACGCGCCTGGCTCGGCGATCGAACTGCGCTGCAAACACCCGATGGGCCATGAGGTGTGGCTGTCGATTCATGGCGGCTACTTCTCTGAACCTGGCGCCAGCGCGCCGTGCCTGATCGTGCAGGCACAGGACATCACGGCGCGGCGCCACGCCGAAACGAAATTGCAGCACTTTGCCTACCACGACAGCCTGACCGGGTTGGCCAATCGAGCACGCTTCCGCCACAACCTGGCGCTGGCGATCGAGCGCGGTAAGGCCGATCCGCACCCCGGCTTCGCAGTGATGTACCTTGACTTCGATCGCTTCAAACTCATCAACGACACGCTGGGACACAGTGTGGGTGACCAGTTCCTGGTCGCCGCCGCACAACGCATCCTGCAAGTGGTGCGGCCGGGCGATCTGGTGGGACGCCTGGGTGGTGACGAATTCGCGGTGCTGATCGAGTCGCTGACCGATCAGCAATGGCCCGCCACACTGGCCGAACGCCTGCAGGCCTCGCTGTGCAAGCCGTTCCATCTGCACGGCGTCGAGGTCAACAGCAGCGCCAGCATCGGCATCACGTTCAGCAGCGTGGGCTATGAAACACCCGACGAGGTGCTGCGCGACGCCGATATCGCGATGTACCGCGCCAAAGGCAGCGGCCGTGCACGGCACGCCGTGTTCGACACCGCGCTG
>JANNTF010000884.1:0-3419 GCA_031403455.1 Alphaproteobacteria bacterium
CGTCACGATCATGGGGAAGCGGCCGATCAGCTTGAGCAGCAGCGTGGCGCCGAACACGACCAGCGGCACGGAGATCACCAGACCGAGCACGAGCAACACCGTGTCGCCCTTGGCCGCGGCGGCGACGGCGATCACGTTGTCGAGACTCATGACGGCGTCGGCGATCAGCACCGTCCGCACCGCGCCCCAGAGATGGCCGGCGGCCTGGATGTTGTCCTCGCCCTCGCTGTCCTCGGTGAGCAGCTTCCAGCCGATCCACAGCAAGAGCGCGCCGCCGATCAAGCCGACGGCGGGCAATGACATCAGCGTGACGGCGACAGCGGTGAAGGCGATGCGCATCAAGATCGCCGCGCCTGCGCCCAGGGCGACGCCGATCTTCTGCTGTTGGGGTGGGAGCGAGCGGCAGGCCAGCGCGATTACGACGGCATTGTCGCCGGAGAGCACGATGTTGACGGCGATGATCTCGAGCAGCGCGGTCCAGAATTGTGAGTCCATGCCCGTCCTGATCTCGATCGTTGAGCCCGTCAGCGCGGCGGGCCCGAACTCAAATCCTCGTAGAGCGTGCGCGCTTCCGCTGCCGGTCCACGACGAACCGCCAGTGCCATAACACGGACGGTTCGAATATGAGAGCCGAGCGGGAACGTCAATACATCTCCCACGCTCAGCGAGAAATGCGGCCGCTGCACCGGGTTGCCGGCGATGCGCACGCCGGTCGCGGTGCAGAATCGATTGGCGAGGGTTCGCGACTTGAAGAACCGCGCGCACCACAGCCACTTGTCGAGGCGCATGCGCGCGCCGTCCGGTGCGGTCAACGACGCACCAGGGCCGCCAGGCTCGCGAAGGGGGAGGAATCGTCGCTCGCGTGACGGCGGATGTCCGCGATGTGCCGGCGTCTGTCGCGCGCGCGCAGCGCATAGAGACGCTGCGCGCCGTCGCCGGTCGCGCGCAGGCCGAGCGCCCGCAGCATCTCATCGATCGCATCGCTCGGCGCGCCGACCAGCGCGGCCCAGCTCGGATCGGCGGCGAAAGCCCCGTTGCGGCCGCGCGCGAAGGCCTCGCGCGCGAGACGCTCGATACGATCGGCGCGCACGAAGCTGGATCCCAGCGGCAGGTAGAACAACGCCGCCATCATGCCGGGGGCGAGGCCTTCGATTCGGGGATGGCACAGCAGGGGCGGCGGCACGACGCCACCGACCGGCGCGCCGGTGAAGACCCGCCACAGCGTCGCACGCAGCGGCATCGAGTGATGGCTCTTCAGGGCCGGAAGGAACACCACGGCCTCGCCGATCACCACACCGCGTGCGGTCAGCGTGCCGCGATCGGCGCGTGTCAGGGCCGCCAGCAGGGCATGCACGTGCCGGCGCGTCACGCAGCCGAAGCCGGTCACCAGCTCGTAGGCGAGGCCGCGGGCAGGGCCGGTCAACTCGGCCGCGCGCAGGGTGAAGAGCGGCGCGAGCTGTGCGGTCAGATGCCGGTCGAGCCAGGCGGTCAGCCGCCGCCGGATCGCTTCGCGATGCGGTCCTTCCAGCAGGTCGCTCGCGATGACCTCGATGCGCGGCACGAGCATCTCCGTGCCGGCGCCGAGCCGCGCGATCGACGCGCCGTCCCACACCAGCTCGCCGGCCTGACTGATCGCGATGTCGGTGTCGCCCGCTTGCACGAGCCGGCGCACGCGCACGCCGATCTCCTGGCGCAGGACGCGATTGGCGGCCGCCATCATGGCGCGCATTCCCTCGCCGGGCGCGCGATCGCCGACGAAGGCGAAGCCGGCCAGCGCGCCGACCGCCTCGCCCTCGACGATGACCGCGCCGGAACGGGTGACGCCGGCGAGCAATTCCTCGCCGGCGGCCCGCCGCTTGGTCACCGCCGTCGATCGACGATCGACAAAGCGCTCGGTCAATCGCAGATGCAGCGCGTCGGAGAGCTGGTCCTCGATCGCGCGCGTGCGGCCCTGCCAGTCCAACGGGTCGGCGAGCCAGGCCGGCTTGTGCGCGATATAAGTCCAGGTGCGGATCTGGGCGATTCGCTGAAGCAGCGAGTCGATGTCGCCGGCAATGGTCTCCAGCCGCGTCACCTGCTGCGCCACCCAATCGGCCGGGAGCCGGCCGTGCTGCGCGAGGAGAAGAAAGACGCGCTTCACGAAGCGGGCGTGACCGCCGTCGAAGGATTTGCGGAAATCCGGGATCTGGCAGGCTTCCCAGAGCAGCGCGACGCGATCGCGGCGCGTCGCGATCTGGGTGACCTCGGCATCCGCGGCGAGGATCGCGAGCGCGGCGTGGTCCTCGGCGTGCCGGGTGCGGACGAGTTCGCGCAAGGGCGGGCGCGCATCCAGGCTCGCGAGCAGCGCGCCGGGCGACGCGAAATCAAGCGCGTCGTTGCGCCAGAACGCATGGGTCAGCGGCGGAAAGCGATGCGCCTCGATCGCTTCGACCGTCGCCGGGTCGAGCGGTCCGGCCTCGATGGTGGTGCCGAAGCTGCCATCGGTCATGTGCCGGCCCGCACGGCCGGCGATCTGTCCGAGCTCCGCGGCGGCGAGGCGACGCGGGCTGTGGCCATCGAATTTCACCAGCTCGCCGAATGCGACATGGTCGATGTCCATGTTCAGGCCCATGCCGATCGCATCGGTCGCCACGATGTATTCGACCTCGCCTGCCTGATACATCGCCACCTGGGCGTTGCGCGTGCGCGGGCTGAGCGCGCCAAAGACAACGGCGGCACCGCCGCGCTGTCGGCGGATCAGCTCCGCGATCCGATAGACGTCATTGGCCGAGAAGGCGACGACCGCCGAACGTCGCGGCAGGCGCGTGATCTTCTTCGGTCCGGTATGGGTGAGGGTGGAGAGCCGTGGTCGCTCGATGAATTCCGCATGCGGGACGAGGCGCCGGATGACGGGCTTGGCTGTCCCGGCGCCGAGGAACATCGTCTCGGCGTAGCCGCGTGCGTGCAGCAGCCGGTCGGTGAAGACATGTCCGCGTTCGCGATCGGCGATCAGCTGGATCTCGTCGACCGCGAGGAACGCCATCTCGCGCCCGCCATTCGTTCCGGCGAGCGGCATGGCCTCGGTCGTGCAGACGAACCAGCGCGCCGCGGGTGGGACGATGCGCTCCTCGCCCGTGACCAGCGCCACGTTCGCGGCGCCCTTCAGTCGCACGATGCGGTCGTAGTTCTCGCGCGCGAGCAGGCGCAGCGGGAACCCGATCATCCCCGTGCGGTGACCGAGCATCCGCTCGAGAGCGAGATGCGTCTTGCCCGTGTTGGTGGGCCCCAGGACGGCGACGATACGTCCGCCGGCTCCGACTCCACGCGCGGCACTCATGATCCGAGGATCGGGCCAGTCCCGCCGCGGTGCAAGCGTTCAGGGGACGGGGTTACGCATGATCGCTGCGAGCCGATCGGCACCGGAAGGCAGCGGTCGATCG
>JANNTF010000885.1:0-1248 GCA_031403455.1 Alphaproteobacteria bacterium
GCGATGCCAAGTCGCTGGTGATCCATCCCGCGAGCACGACCCATCAGCAAATGGACGTGGCGGCGCTGGAAGCCGCGGGCGTGGGCGAGGAAATGATCCGGCTTTCCGTCGGCCTCGAGGATGCCGGTGATCTGATCGATGATCTCGGTCAGGCGCTGCGCATCGCGCAGCGCGGCTGAGACGATGGAAATTCTCGTCGATGCCACGCCGGTGTTCGCCACGACCGGCGGCCGCGCCCACCGAGCGGCCGAACCCACCATCGTCTTCATTCATGGCGCGGGTATGGATCATACGGTGTGGACGCTGCAGACGCGCTTCTTCGCGCATCATGGACGCAACGCCGTCGCGCTCGATCTGCCCGGACATGGGCGCTCCGGCGGTGCGCCGTGCGACCGGATCGAGGCCTACGCGGCGTGGCTCCTGCGTGCGCTCGACGCGGCGCAGATCGAGAAGGCCGCGCTGGTGGGGCACTCCATGGGCGCATTGATCGCTTTGGCCGCCGCCGTCTCTTCCGGCGATCGCGTCTGGGCCTTGGGCTTGCTCGGCGTGGCGCCGGAGATGCCGGTGCATCGTGACCTGCTCGCGGCGGCCGCTGCCGGCGATCATGCAGCGGTCGATCTGCTGACGTCATGGGGTTTCGGCCGGCGCGCGCATCTCGGCGGTGCGCAGGCGCCGGGGATGTGGATGCTCGGCATGGGCGCGCGGCTGCTCGAGCGCGGCGACAGCACTGCGCTGAGCGTCGATCTGCAGGCGTGCAACGCCTATGCGGGAGCGCGCGCCGCCGCATCCGCGCTGCGCTGCTCGGCTCTGCTCGTCGCGGGGGCGCTCGATCGCATGACGCCGGCGAAGGGGGCGGAAGAGCTGTGCGCCCTGATGCAGGATGCGCGCGTGGTGACGCTGGCGGGGTGTGGCCACATGATGATGGTCGAGCAGCCCAACGCGACGCTCGATGCGCTCACGGAGATCGTATGAGCCCCAAGCGCCAGCCGCCGGCGCGGCGTGATGTCTTTGCCCATATGCTCGTGATCCAGACGCGCTGGATGGACAATGATGCATATGGCCACGTGAACAACGTCGTCTATTACAGCTACTTCGACACCCTCGTGAATCGCTGGCTCATCGACGAAGGTGGCCTCGATATCCAGCGCGGCGCCGTGATCGGTTATGCGGCCGAGACCTCGTGCCGCTTCCATCGTCCGTTCGCCTATCCCGAGCCCGTCGAAGCCTGTCTGCGCATCGGTCACCTCG
>JANNTF010000886.1:0-3626 GCA_031403455.1 Alphaproteobacteria bacterium
TCTCGCCGCACGATGCCAGCGGGCCGATCAACGTCGTCGCCGGTGCGCACGTGATGATGACCGTGCCTAATTTCTTCCGCCTGGAGACGTCGCGCTACGACCTCTCCAAGTACAACGACTTCATCACGACGCCCCTCGACAACAGTGGCGGCCGGCTGCATCTGCCGGCGCTCCCCGGGCTCGGGCTCGAGATGAACATGGACTACTTCCGCGCCAACGCGGTGGACGGCTTCGGCGGGTGACCGCCGCCCGCACGACGGTCGATCAGAACGAACACACACGGAGGAAACGACTCATGACCACTCGCGACGAGAACATCCCGGCGATCGGCCGCCGCACGCTGCTCGCGGGCTCCGCAGCAGCAGCCACTGCTGCGGCACTTCCCGCAGGCGCCCAGGCGCCGTCGACAGCCATCGACGCCACGCGATGGTCGCCGGACTATGTCCGCAGCATCGTCGGCACCCTCGATGTCGACACTGCTGCCGAGTGCGCCAAGATCGTGCCGCTCAACCACACCGGCAAGGTGACTTACTGGTATGTCGGCCCGAACGAGGCCTCGCCGCGGCTGGACCACGACATCGACGCGCAGTTCTTTGCCGCCTTCTCCCGCACCTATCCGAACATCACCATCGAGAAGCAGTCGTTCACCTACAACGACCTGCTCGACAAGATCCGCACCGCCGCGCTCGACAAGGCGGCGCCGATGGTCGCGCGACTGACCCTGCTCTGGGCGCCGGAGCTCGCCGCCAAGGGATTCCTCGAGGAGATGCGTCCCGAGGATGTCGGCTACCCGACCAGCGAGTTCTGGCCCGGCGCCATGAAGTCGGTGACGTGGAAGGGCAAGACCTACGGCGTCCCGACCAACAACGAGACCATGGCGCTGATCTGGAACGCTGAGCTGTTCGAGCGCGCCGGCTTCGACCCGGACAAGCCGCCGGCGACCTGGGACGATCTGGTCATGTATTCGCGCGTCATCCGCGAGAAGACCGGCAAGTTCGGCTACGGGATGGTCGCGCGACGCAACGCGGGCAACACGCCGTACCGCTTCATGCCGCAATGCTGGGCCTATGGCGGCGGCGCGCTCGACGAGGCGGAGGCGAGCCCGAACTACGGCAAGGTCTATCTCGGCAACGCAGGCACCAAAGCCGCGCTGCAGGCTTCCATCGACATGTATATCCGCGACAAGTCGGTCCCGGTGTCGGCGCTCACCAACACCCAGGCCGAGAACGTCGATCCGTTCATCGCCGGCAATCTGTCGATGGTGATCAGCCATCCCAGCGAGTACGCGGTGATGCTCGACCGCGCCCAGCGGCTCTCGGGCGAGGAACGCAAGACCGCCGACGCGGTGATCGCGAAAGTGCGCTACGGACTGATCCCCCAGGGACCGGCTCGGCGCGCCGTGGTGTTCGGCGGCTGGAATGCGCACATCTTCAAGCCCGGCGTGGTCGCCGGAAAGCACGACATGAATGCCGCGCGCGCCTTCGTCGCCTTCATGACCGGACCGGAATGGTCGACCAAGCTCGCCTGGACCGCCTCCAATCCGGGCAACACGCGCGGGTTCCGCACCTCCTGGATGAAGCAGCGCATCGAGCAGATCAAGTTCCTGGACGTCACCACGTCGATGCTGACCTCGGGCATCCCGTTCCCGGTGATCCCGGAATCGGCCGAGATCATGAACATCGTCGTGCCGGACATGATGCAGAACGCGTTGACCGGACGGATGACGGCGGCAGCGGCGGCCGACAACGCGGCGAAGCAGGTGAAGGACCTGCTGTCCCTCTGACCCTACCATCGTTCCCTGGGCGGGCACGTGCCGATCGCGCGTGCCTGCCCGGGGCAACCGGAAATCCAGAATGAGCACCGCCGCCCAGGCGAGACCGGCCCGGCGCGAGGCCGGGCGGGTTCCCGGCCTCCTGCGCCGTATCTACCGGCACCGCCACGACTACGCCTACATCGCGCCCGCGCTCGTCGTGATGATGCTGGTGATCGCCTATCCCATCTACGACACGATCTATCTCTCGTTCTTCAACACCCCGCCCAACCTGGCGCTCGAGGACAAGATCTTCATCGGCACGGGCAACTACACCCGCATCCTCGCGATGGACAGCTTCCACGAGGCGACCTGGAACACCCTGGTCTGGACGATCTGCTCGACCTTCTTCGCCTTCGTGCTCGGCTTCGCCGCGGCGATCGCGCTCAACGACGCCTTCCGCGGCCGCGGGCTGCTGCGCGGAATCCTGCTGGTACCGTACGTGATCAGCGCCGTCGCCGCCTCCTATGTGTGGCGCTGGCTCTATCACAGCGACTTCGGAGTCATCGGCGCGATGGCGATGCAGCTCGGGATCACCGACACCCCGATCAACTTCCTCGACAACACCGAACGCGTGATGGCGGCGCTGATCGCGGTCAATGTCTGGAAGGAGTTCCCCTTCGCGATGATCATGATGCTCGCGGGCCTGCAGACCGTGCCCGACCAGCTGCTGCGCGCGGCGCGCGTCGACGGCGCCAGCGCCTGGAACCGCTTCTGGCACGTCACGTTGCCGCATGTGCGGCACGTCGCGCTGGTGACGATCCTGCTGCTGCTGGTCGCCAACCTGAACAGCTTCACCATTCCCTGGATCATGACCGGCGGCGGACCGGCCGGCGCCACGGAGATCTGGATCACCCACATCTATCAGCTCGCCTTTGGTCGCATCCGCTTCGGACTCGCCTCGGCCTACTCCGTGATCCTGTTCGTCGTCATGATGACGATGGGTTGGTTCTACGTGCGCGCGCTCACCCACGGCGACGACAAGAGGCCGGGATGAAGGCGCTCGTCACGCCGCGCACGGCGCCGCGGCGTCGGTACGATCCCTGGTCGGTCGGCGGCTGGCTGCTGCTCGCGATGCTCGTCTTCCTCGCGATGCTGCCGATGGCCTGGATGCTGCTCACCTCGCTGAAGTCGCAGTTCGCGGCGCTGCAGTACCCACCGGAATGGATCCCGAGCCGGCCGACGGTCGAGGAATACGTGCGTCTGCTCTCGCCGACCAGCGAGGTCGGGCGCGAATTCCTCGGCTACCTCGCGAACAGCTTCTGGGTGTCGATGGCGACGACCGTGCTCGGCGTCATCGTCGCCGTGCCCGCGGCCTATGCGTTCTCGCGCTTCCGCTTCCCCGGCCGCAACCTGCTCTTCTATGCGGTGCTGGTGCGCAACATGTTCCCGGCGGTCGTGTTCCTGATGCCGCTCTTCATCATGATGCGCTGGCTCGGCCTGGTGAACACGCAGTGGTCGCTGATCCTCACCTACCTGACCTTCGGCCTGCCGCTCTCGATCTGGCTGCTCAAGGGCTTCTACGACAACATCCCGGTCCAGCTCGAGCAGGCGGCGCGCATCGACGGCGCCTCGCGCTTCAAGGCCTTCCTGCTGATCGTCATGCCGCTCTCCGCGCCGGGAATCATCGCGACCGCGATCTACTCCTTCATCACGGCGTGGAACGAGTACGTCTACGCGCTGACGTTCCTGAACGACAAGTCCAAGCTGACCCTGCCGGTCGGGCTGCAGCGCTTCTTCACGGAGTACGCGACCAACTGGCCGGGGCTGATGGCGGCATCGTTCATCATGAGCGTTCCGGTCGTCGTCCTGTTCC
>JANNTF010000887.1:0-4159 GCA_031403455.1 Alphaproteobacteria bacterium
TCCTTGAGCCGGAGCTTCTCGCGCTTCAAGCGCGCGAGTTGCACATCGTCGGGCAGCGGTCGGCTGGCTTCTTGATCGATCTCCGTTTCGAGCCGGGAGTGCTTGGCACGGAGTGAGTCAATTCGCTCGGCGACTGGCATCCATATCCTCCGTTGGATCGGGTTGACGCCATGAATCCTACGCCTCAACTTCGCTGAAATGCCATAGATGATTGCAAGCAAAAATTGTGATCTCGCGAACCCAGACCCAATGAATTCAGGCCTCGGGCGTTGCCGCTGCGGTCACAGCGACACGCAACGCGCGCCCCAGCGGGTCACCGATCATGGCGCCTGCGCTGCCGAGCCGCTCCAGGTACAACGCGATGTTCTCGAGAGCGTCCGCGAGGCGCGAACCGGGATCGGAATGCGACGGCTCGACGTCGCAGAGGCGTTCGAGTTCCGCCTGCTCGGATTTCTCGGCAACGAGTTCGAGCCGCTTGATCTCGGTGCGCAGCGCCATCAGCGGCGCGTTCGAAGCAGACGGACCCCTGAGCCAGATCCGTGCGGCGCGCAGCGGGCGAACGACATTGTGATGCAATGGCCGCGCGGCGGCATCGAGCACGGCGAGCCTGTCCGCTGTCAGCCTGCCGCGCCCCGTGGCGCCGATCCAAGCCGCGCAGAGCAGCAGGTTCACGTCGGCGCCGAGGCGTTCCTGCAGATCAAGGCAATGCGCGGCGACACCGGGCGCCGCGTAGAGGGCGCGCGAAAACTCCCAAAGCGACCGGTCCATCCCCGCACGGGAAATGACCGCTCACGCCGCCATCTGCGATCGTGCGCGCCAACCCAGGCGTACGCGACCGATGGCCATCCCGACCGCCGCCTGAGTCGGCTCGACGATCGGCACGCCGACGGCCTGTTCGAGCCGATCACGGTAGCGCGCCATGTCGGCGCATCCCATCACGATCACATCGGCGCGATCCTGCTCCTTGAGTTGACGCCCCGCGGCGATCATGCGCTCCAACGTGCGACCCTCATCGGATAATTCCACGACGCCGAGCCCGATGGCACGCTCCCCGACGCAGCGCTCGCTGAGGCCGAGTGCTGCGATATACCGGAGATGGCGCGGGATTGATTTGTCGAGAATGGCGATGACGCCGAATTTCTGGCCGAGCGTGAGCGCCGTCAGCATGCCGCACTCCGCGATACCCAGCACGGGCTTCTTCGTCGTCTCGCGCGCGAGCGCGATGCCGGGGTCGCTGTAGCAGGCGATGACGAAACCGCCGCAATCATTGTCGCGCGCCGTGATCGCCTCGGCGATCAGCGGCGTCACCTGCGCGATGTGCCCTTCGTTCTCGATGCCCGGCGGACCGCGCTCCAACGAGACGCATTCGATCGTCGGCCCGCCGGTGAGACGCAGCGGCGCCATCGCGGAATCGATCCCCTCCGTGACCTTCGCGGTGGAATTGGGATTGATGACGAGGATGTGATCGCTCACGCGGGCAAACTCCTGAAAAGGGTTCGAGTCACTTCGTGCCGTAGAGCCTGTCGCCGGCATCGCCCAGGCCCGGCACGATATAGCCATGGTCGTTGAGATGGCTGTCGACGGCGGCCGTTATGATCGGCACGTCGGGATGCGCTTCGTTGATTTCCTTGATGCCCTCGGGCGCCGCAAGCAGGCAGACATAGCGCACGGCTTTCGCCCCGAGCTCCTTGGTGCGGCTCACGGCGGCGACGGCCGAATGTCCCGTCGCGAGCATCGGATCGAGGATGATCGCTTCGCGCTCCGCGATGTCCTGCGGCAGTTTGCAGTAATACTCCACCGCCGAGAGCGTCTTGGGATCGCGATAGAGGCCAATATGGCCGACGCGCGCCGAGGGCAGAACCTCCAGCATGCCGTCGAGCAAGCCGTTGCCGGCGCGCAGGATCGAGATGAAGCAGACCCGCTTGCCGGCGAGCTGCGGCGCCTTCATGCGCGTCAGCGGCGTTTCGATCTCGACCCGTTCGATCGGCTGGTCGCGCAGCACTTCGTAAGCGAGCAGCATCGCGATCTCGCGCAGGTAGCGGCGGAATGCATCCGACGGCGTTTCCTTGCGCCGCATCTGCGTGAGCTTGTGCTGGACGAGTGGATGATCGACGACGGTGACGTTCACGAGGCTCAACTCCCTGCGTCGTTCAAAAAACGGTGCCGTCCGAGATCACGCTGATCGGCGGGCGGCCGTCGCTGCGCTTCTCGGCCGCGATCCGCCGCCCCGCAGCCCAGGTACCACCCTCGAGCACCTTGGCCAAGGGCAGGCGTACGGCATCCAGGCGCAGCTCGGCGCGCATCGCATCGGCGAGCCGATCGAGCAGACACACGGTCAGCGCGCGCCACTCGACCACCAGCTCACTGGTTGCCTCATGCGCGTCCCGCAGTACGCCGGCATGTTGGGGGACCAGCACTCCCGCATCGAGGAAGAGACCACCGTTGCGGTACTCCGGCAGGCCGGTGAGCGCATCGAGCTCGACCACCCGCATGCCCATCTCCTGCAGCGGCTCGATCAGCGAATAGGTCAGCCATTGCGAGAGCTTGTGAAACGGCACCAGCCCATCACTCGCGTCACCGGTCGTCGCGGCGCGATGCCGGCCGACATCGCCGAGATTGGCGCCGGCCAGCGTGATCCGCGCCGGCCAGATCGGGCCCAGACCTTCGAGCACCGCTTGCAAGATCGCAGCCGCGGGCAATGCGCCGCCGCTCGCCCGCGCCAGGAGATGATCGACCAGTCCGCCGAGCCGGCCGTCGGCGCCGAAGAGAAGCGGGCGCGCGCGGATGGCGGCGCCGAGCCGACGCAGCAAGGAGGTGCGGCCCGCGACGCCGATCAACGGATTCTCCGCCGCGACTTGGAAGCCTTGCGCGAGCTGAGCGTCCGTCAGCCGCTCGAGAGCCGCGGCATCGACGCGCAGCGGATCATCTTCATGCGCCGAGAAAGCGCCACGCGCGAACATGTCGAGGCTGGCGACGGCCAGCCCTTCCGAGCGCGCGAGCGTGACCCCGGCGCCGGGTTCCCGGTAGCACCACGCCGGACCGGCGCCGGCATCGAGCAGCACCGAGACGATCGCGAGATCATAGGCCGCGCGCGCGCGCTCCAGCGCGGGTCGGTCGGCAAGACGCTGCGCGAGCTTGCGCCACCGATCGATGCCGCCAACGGAGAAATGTCGCCAACGCGCGTGAAACGGCACATTGCCATGCGGGTAGTTGTCCTGCATCACGCGGGCGACGTAGTGCGTGCAGGCGCTCAGCTTGGTCAGATCGAGCCCGAAATGCCGCGTCGCGCCCCGCTCGGACGCGGCGAACACCATCGCGCAGCGCTCGCGGATCGCCTGCGGAGAGCGCAGATACGCCGCGGCGGCGGCTTCGGTTTCAAATTTGCGCACGTGGCGGGCGATCAATCCGTGAGCCCGCGGCCCTTGGCCTTCGCGAGTTCCTTGGTGTCGGGCTTGGCATCCGGCGTGTAGTAGCCGGCGGCGACCTTGGCATCCATCTCGACCTTCGCATCGGCGGGAATCAACTCGTCCGGAATCGGCACCCGCTCGACCACCTCGATGCCGCCGCGTGCCAGCGCGTCATGCTTCATGTCGCTCATCGAGGCGAGACGATCGATGCGCCGGATGCCGAGCCAGTTCAGCACATCGGGCATCATCTCCTGGAAGCGCATGTCCTGGACGCCCGCGATGCATTCCGTGCGCTTGAAATACTGGTCCGCCCGGTCGCCGCCTTCCTGGCGTTTGCGCGCGTTATAGACCAGAAATTTCGTGACCTCGCCCAGGGCGCGGCCTTCCTTGCGGTTGTAGACGATCACGCCGGAGCCGCCGGCCTGAGCCATCTCGATCGCCATCTCGATGCCGTGCACCAGATAGGGCCGGCAGGTGCAGATGTCGGAGCCGAACACGTCGGAGCCGTTGCATTCGTCGTGAACTCGGCAGGCGATTTTCCGGTTGGGATCACCAAGATGGGCGGTCTGTCCGAAGATGTAAACGGTCTGGCCGCCGATCGGCGGCAGGAAGACTTCGAGGTCCGGGCGCGTGACCAGCTCCGGATACATGCCGCCGGTGTATTCGAACAGATCGCGCCGCAGCAGCGTCTCCTCGATCTCGAAGCGCTTGGCGATGCCCGGCAGATGCCAGACCGGCTCGACCGCGATCTT